>JBFIIJ010000403.1:0-2496 GCA_041601315.1 Gammaproteobacteria bacterium | reverse complement strand
TTTTTTAACAAGAAACTTATTGTCACAATTAAAACGTACAGCATCATGCCAAAAAATAAACAGCCGAATGCAGAACGTGTCAATGTAGATACCGTAGACATAAAAGCAATAAAAGGCAGACTATAAAAAGATAACAGAACAAATGTTTGTGTGCCAAAAAACAAAATTGCTTGTAATTCATCCTCATTATTTAAAAAGGCTTGTATTGATGCCCATAAGGAAGTGAGAAACGTACAGGTTAATACAAGCAAGGTCACAGCAATGAATCGCGACAAATAGAGCTCAGTACGAGTTGCTCGCGTTAATATAAATCTGAAAGCACCTCTGGCTGCATCACTGGAATATTGGTTATTAGCAGCAAGCAAAATAAATAAGGGTGTTATCGTTGTCGAAATTATTAGATAGAGTGATAAGGTAGCTGGTCGGTCGACAAATATTCTTGTAATCAAATCCTGATTTTCTAATACCGAACTTGCAATAAACAAACCCTGTGCACTTTGTATCCATTCAACTGCCAATTGAGTGACATTATCAAAAATTAAATACCAGAAAAAAAAGTAAGGAATAATAAAGGCAAGACTTTTTAAATTTGCTAATGAATAACAAAAATCAAAAAACGTCAGTTCTTTTAGGCGATGTAGATTTAACATGGCAATGCTTGAGAAATTATTTTTTTATTTATATTGCCTGATGTAAGGCTAGCGATCCAGCATAGCACGTAACTCGTATAATAATGCGAGTGCCTGTTTCGGACTGGTCGAGTCAGGATCAATGTTTTCTAATTTTTCCAGCAATGGATTTTCATTAAATAAATCAGCTTGAGGTTGTTTTATATTTTCTATCGGAGTTTGATGTTCGATTTCATGCAAACGATTCTTTGCAGCGGTAATCACATTTTTGGGGACGCCCGCTAGCGAAGCGACTTGTATGCCGTAACTCTGGTTTGCTGGCCCCGGTTTTACAGAATGTAATAAAACAATCTCATCACCATGTTCTACGACATCCATATGCACATTAACGACATTGTTTTCATGTTCAGGTAGAGATGTCATTTCAAAATAGTGTGTGGCAAACAAAGTATAGGCTTGAGTTACCTTTGCCAGATGGGAAGCACAAGCCCAGGCTAAAGCAAGACCATCATACGTACTTGTACCACGACCTATCTCATCCATAAGAATAAGACTATCACTTGTTGCATTATTTAAAATATTGGCTGTTTCTGTCATTTCAACCATGAAAGTTGAACGTCCACTGGCAAGATCATCCGAAGCACCGATACGGGTAAAGATACGATCAATTGGTCCGATGATAGCTTTTTGTGCTGGAACATAACTACCGATATGAGCGAGTAGAACAATCAATGCTGTTTGACGCATGTAGGTAGATTTGCCACCCATATTCGGGCCGGTAATAATCAGCATTTGATGATCAGCATCTAACGTTAAATCATTAGCAATAAAAGGCTCAGATTGAATTTGTTCGACGACAGGATGTCTTCCTGCTTCGACAGTAATACCTTTTTCTTCAGTTAATATAGGTGCAGTAAAATTTAATGTTTCCGCAATTTCGGCAAAGCAAAGATAAATATCAAATTCAGCCAAAGCCGAAGCACACAATTGCAGTTCCGATAAGTACTTTGCAATGATATCCAACAATTGATCGTATAGAATCTTTTCGCGTGCTAAGGATTTATCTTTTGCACTTAGAATTTTATTCTCAAAATCTTTTAATTCAGGCGTGATAAAACGTTCGGTCGCTTTTAATGTTTGGCGACGATTATAATTATCGGGAACATTGGCAGAATGAAGTCGACTGATTTCTATGTAATAACCATGAACGCGATTGTAACCCACTTTTAATCCCGGAATTCCCGTGCGTCGTTTTTCCTGTTCTTCAAGATCAGTTAAAAACTGTCCTGCATCATTGCTAAGTCGCCTTAATTCATCCAGTTCAGGATCATAGCCTGTCGCAATCACTCCACCATCGCGAATAATGACGGGTGGTTCATCCACTAATGCAGTGTTTAGTGTTTCAAGTAATTCTGGAAATAAATTTATATTTTCAGATAAGCTACTTAACCTTGGACTATCAATTTTTTCCAGATTATTTTTTATTTCGGGTAACTGAGCCAAGCTATTTCGCAGTTGAATTAGATCACGAGGCCTCGCTGATTTTAATGCAACACGTGACATGATCCGTTCTATGTCACAAACGCTACGCATGCGTTCATGAAAGTTACTATGGCAGTGATTGTATATTAATTTTTCAACAGCATCGTATCGCAACTTTAACGCTTCTTGATTACGAATCGGTTGTTGCAACCATCGACGTAATAAACGACTACCCATAACAGTTGATGTTGTATCGATAACATTTAACAAGGTGTGAGATTTACCTTCAACCAATCCGGTTTCAATTTCAAGATTACGACGCGATACGGCATCAATTTGAACAATATCATTCGCAAGGTTTAATCTTGGAACCTGTAAATGAGGC
>JBFIIJ010000402.1:0-2502 GCA_041601315.1 Gammaproteobacteria bacterium | reverse complement strand
GCAGACTTGTAAATAGGAATTGAGTTTATTAATCAATCTCATCTCAATGTTATATTGAGACATTTCCGTATGTGAACGTTGTAATTGTTCTTCAGATTTTTTACGTTCGGTGATATCGGTTGAAGAGCCTATGAAACCGGCAAATTCACCATTATCTTCTTTATAAGGTTCGCCGGTATCCAGTACGTATCGGTATTCGCCATCAAGTCGTTGTAAACGGTATTCCATTTCAAAGTGCTCATGACTGACAAAAGCATCACGGAATATTTTCATGCAATTATTTCTATCATCAGGGTGCAAGGCGTTATACCAGGCATCGCCACCTTCTTCTAGCACCTTTCTGGAACCAACGAATTGTTTCCATTTAGTATTAGAAAAAATTATGTCGCCTTCCTTATTGGTGAGCCAAAGCATAACTGGCGCATCTTCAGCGAGACTCTTGAATTCAATTATTTGTTTTGGCTGAAATGGCTCTGTTTTATCGGCTTTCTTACTGATGGTCTTGGTCATAATGGCATCCTGCTACTTGCGTGCATTAAATTAAAAGTACCGACATGTTCTTGTCTTACATGCAGGTTATCGACTGAATTGGCTGAAAATTAACAGTTAATTTAATAATAATTGAGTAAATTACGTCTATTGTGCTTCTGCGGGCATGATTTTGTGAAAATGGTCTGATTTATAACAGTCTGGATGCTTATTTACGCCCATTTTTCTCTTGTTTCAATAAATCAGCGATGTCACCGGAAAATTGCTATAAGTCACTATCAAAATTTACTTGTGACCAATATGGAATTTTATTTGGTCTATATGGATTAGTCATCATTCTTGGGGAAAATGTGTCTGTTAATAATTCTAAATATACGCAGCATTCTGATGATGAACTGGTGAAAGTTTGCCAGGAAGAATTACCCTATATTACAGGTGCGTACGAGACACTGATTAGCCGTTATGAAGCCTTGATCTATCAGTTTTGCTTGCGTTACATACGAAGCGTAAGTGATGCCGAAGAGGTCGCTCAAGAAGTTTTCCTGAGAGTGTTTCACTATATTAAGCGTTTTGAAGGTCGTTCTTCTTTTAAAACATGGCTAATGACGATAGCCCAGAACCAATGTTCCAGAAAATATAATCAACTTAAAAGACGTAAGGAATTTGAGGATTCATATAAAGCTGAAGAGTTAGAAGCGCATAGTCAGGAATTTCTCCATAAACAGCAAAGTGAGAGTCTGGCCATGATGGTATTAAATGACATGCGAACCGACGACAGAGAAATACTATCACTTCGACATTTGGCTGGGTTGACTTTAATAGAAGTTTCAGAGGTTTTGGGCATATCAAATAGCGCTGCAAAAATGCGACATAAACGCGCGGTATCACGATTTCAAGAGCTATATAAAATACATCAGGGCAAGGTGTGACCATTCAATATGTAACAGGGGTCAAAGTTAAGGGTAATACAATAATGAGTATAGATAACGATTCAAAATCAAGAGACGCAAACGTGAATACTGAAAAGCAACTCAATGAATTATTTCAGGCAGAGATAGAAAATACGACTGCCTCATCGAAACGAATCGAAAAAGTAGTGAAATCTGCAAGACAGGAAACTGGAATGCGGGATTTAATGACACACATGTTATTTCGAGTTTGGATGCCACTTATTTCTGTGGGTGCCATTTTTTTTGTTTTTCTTAATCGTCAAAGCAAGATTAAAAAGTAAAAAGTCGGGAGGCTGCAATGGAAATTTTAAGTATCGAAGTCTGGCGTAATGTTGTTACAAATGCGTTATCAACGTTGTGGGAAAAACTGGCAAGTTTTGCTCCAAACTTAATAGGCGCCATTATAATCCTTATTATCGGGTATATTATTTCAAAGATTATTGCGAAAATTTTTTGTGCCTTTCTGAGCAAAATCGGTTTTGACAAAGCGTGTGATCGAATTGGTGTTCATAGCGCATTAAATTCAACAGGTATTGATTCTAAGGGATCTGTATTAATTTCTGGAATTATATTCTGGTTAATTATGCTCATGTTCATGATATCTGTTTCCGAAACACTTGGGTTAGATAAAGTGGCATTAACGGTAGAATCATTTGTATTGTATTTACCTAATGTTATCGCTGCTGCGCTTATTTTTGTAATCGGTTCAGTTATAGCGAACTTCACAAAAGACCTTGTGAGTAATGGCGCAGAACGAATGGGAATGGAGTATGCGAAACCGCTTTCAAGTTTTGTCTATGGAGTGTTGATAGTCGTTATTTCTTTATTAGCGATAGAGCAGTTGCAATTTGATACAAATTTACTATCTCATGCAATTCAAATTCTGCTTATTTCTGCAGGCATAGCGTTGGCTTTGACTTTAGGCCTGGGTACAAGACAAATATCACAGCAGCTCGTTTCCGGAGTCTATGCTCGTGAAATATTTAGCAATGGTGATCGTATAAGAATCGATGATTCAGAAGGTGTGATAGAAGAAATTGGTTCTGTGTCCAGTAGAGTTCTT
>JBFIIJ010000401.1:0-2510 GCA_041601315.1 Gammaproteobacteria bacterium | reverse complement strand
GGCCGTCTTGTATTGATTCAGCGGATAAAGGACTAATCCCAGTCGCTATCAATACTGATATCAGAATTGTCTTTTGCAGTTTCATATTTGTCATAAACGTGTGATACGAAACCATCCGTATCAATTTGCCAGTTTGTTATTGCGTTATAGTGAAAGAAACCATGACGCCCTCTTTCCTTTACTAATTTATTTCGTTCCGGTTGAACGTAACCTGTTTCATCTGTCGCTCTACTTTTTAATACGGCAAGTTTGCCATTCCAGTTCCATGGCAAACGAAAACGAGTTAATGCGCGATCTAATACTGGCTCTTGTAGTTCTGCATCAGCCCATGTTTTTCCACCATCAGCAGACACTTCAACTTTGCTAATCTTGCCACGACCTGACCATGCCAAACCAGTGATCTGATATAATCCTTTCTCTTTTAAGAGCATATGTGCTGATGGTGAAGTGATTAATGATTTTGCTTCGATAGGAAAGGTAAACATTCTTGCCTTACCCGAAGGTTGTAACTCGGTGTACTTTGATGTTTCGTTACGCGCCATCACCGGACGATCTGTTACTTTTAATCGTCGTAACCATTTTACATTTAACACACCTTCCCAACCGGGAACAATTAAACGTAAGGGATAACCATTTTCTGGTCGGATACGTTCGCCGTTTTGATAAAGTGCTAGAAAAGCATCATCCATTGCTTTTTCAATGGGTATCGACATTTGCATGGCAAAGGCATCGGCGCCTTCTGCAATAATCCATTTTGCTTTTTTTCTTAATCCAACTTCATTCAATAAAACAGAAAGCGGAACACCCGTCCATTCGCTACACGACACCATACCATTGAAATAACCTGCTTCAGATTGTGAAGGCTGACTATTCCATCCGGCATTACTGTTACCACCACATTCTATGAAACAGATTTTTGATTGCATGGGATATCGTAATAAATCATCAATAGAAAATATTAAATCATTTTTAACCAAACCATGAATTAATAAACGATGTTGTTTAGGATCAATCTGCGGCACGCCATTGTGATGTCGTTCATAATGCAAACCGTTCGGAGTAATAGTACCTTCCATTTTATGTAATGGCGTCCATGACACACCATTACCGGGAACAACTTCATTGGGTGAAGGATAACGTAAAACGTCATCTTCAAACTTTGATGGTAAACCATAAGTTGAAAAAGGCGCGCCAGGTTGTTTCATCCACGGTGGGTTTGCAGGATCAATTTCAGATTTTGTTTCTGATTTAGCAGTGGCTAAGGTTGCTGTTGAAGTAAGCGTAGTGATAGCACCAAACTGAAGTCCTTTTTTTAAAAACAGTCGGCGATCAAGTAAGCCATTACCGGCAACCTGATTTTCTTCGAGATTCAGATCGTCACTACGACCTTTTGTCATATCCCTGCTCCGTTATTTATTCGTTATGTGATTTTAGTAGTATAAACGTTAAATTAGTTTCAAATAGCCAGCAATGATTAGCTTATTTATTAAATTAAATCACTTTTATTTAATAAAAATACCCCTTCGCCACCATTCTCAAATTCTAACCAGATAAAAGGCAGTTCTGGATACTGCTCAATTAATGTATCCATACTATTACCCACTTCTACAGCAAGCACACCACCTTCATTTAAATGCGCTGAAGCTTGTTTTAATATTTTGCCTACTAGTTCAAGACCATTGTCATTCGCTTCAAGTGCGTGTCCCGGTTCATGAGAATATTCCTTAGGCAATGTCTGCATTTCATCATGACCTACATATGGCGGATTACTAATAATCAAATCGTATTTTTTATCATCAAGTTGTTCAAACAGATTTGATTTATATATGTGTACACGAGTATCCAAACCATGTTTTTTTACATTCAACTTTGCAACTTCAAGTGCATCGCCATCAATATCGACTGCATCAATAACAGCATGAGGAAATTCATAAGCACAAGCAATCGGAATACACGCACTTCCCGTTCCGATATCAAGAATTGAATTGACGTTACTAAAAGATAACCACGGCATGAATTGTGATGTAATTAATTCTGCAAAAGGAGAGCGAGGTATTAACACGCGTTCATCAACATAAAATTCACGGCCTGCAAACCATGCCTGATTGACAAGATAAGCCACCGGTATGCGTTGATTAATTCGTTTTTCTATTAATTTCTCAATGTGAGACAAAGCGTCTTGTTGTAGTGGTTTATCTAATGCTTCATTACCACAATCAAACTCCAGATTGGCGGCTGCCATTACCAGATAAAAAGCTTCATCGAGAGAGTTATCGGTCCCGTGACCATAAAACAGATCGGCTTGGGAAAATTGTTTTTCGGTACGCTGAATTAATTCGCGCACACTAATTGAATTAGACACTATAAATTATTGAAGAGCTGAATAGCCGGGAATATCTTCAAAGACGACTTCATCAATTTTATCTTTACCTAAATATTTATTGGCATACTCAAGATATATCTTTTCATTAATAAATACATCAAACAAATCAGCATCGACATGATTATCC
>JBFIIJ010000400.1:0-2527 GCA_041601315.1 Gammaproteobacteria bacterium | reverse complement strand
ATTATCTTTTTGTTGCAGTTAACATGTTCACATTGAAAGTAAAAAACACAGTAGCTTCAGGTGTATTGGTCTCACTACTTGTCTTTTTTCTAAGTGGGCCTGCGCTTGCACATATATGGGCACGTCATGAACTGGGTGAGCAACAGTACGGTCTTGACATTACTAATATCGTTGAACTATATGAAATACAAAACCCTGATATTGCAATAACAACGGCGCTTATCTGGAATCAAGATTTTGAATTTATAAAATCATTATCCGAAGTATTTAATAAAAACGACAAAATTATCGCGAGAAAGCCACAAGTAGTAACTTACCTGAGTCAGATATATGCAGAAGAACTGCCACAGATTATCAAACAGCCTATTACCATGAATGATATTGAGGTTCTGGTTAGTGCATTGAAGAAAGACAACGCGACTCACTTTTTGCTTACTACATTAACTTATGGGGCAGGAATCACTGAAATAGATCTTATACCTTTATTGCTTGGTTTTACCGAAATGGAATTTGACTATGGTTATGAATTAGCCGGCAAAAAACAAACCACTATAGCTATATTACGTTTGCTCTGAAACAGAGTGTCCCGATGCTTTAAGCATTAACGAAGATTTTTCAAAATAGCTTTGATAAGCTTGGGATTAGCACAAACAATATCACCACTTTCCATATAGTTTAAGCCACCAGAGGGTGTGCTGTGAATTCCTCCGGCTTCTTGTACAATCAAAACGCCAGCCGCAATATCCCAGGGTTTTAGACTATATTCCCAAAAGCCATCCAACCGTCCACAGGCAACATAAGCCAGGTCCAGAGAAGCTACCCCGGCGCGTCTTATTCCTGCTATTTCAGGATAGAGGGCTTTAAAAGTATTAATAAACTCGTCCACTTTAGGGTTATCTCCAAAAGGAAAGCCTGTTCCTAGTAAGGCACCATTCAATGTTTTTTGGGGACTAACTCGAATTTTTTTATTATTAAGCTGAGCTCCTTTACCTTGTGAAGCAGTGAATAATTCTTGTTTTAAAGGGTCATAAATAACTGCTTGATCAAGGCGTCCTTTGTGTTCAAGGGCAATAGACACTGCAAAATGTGGAAAGCCATGTAAAAAATTTGTCGTGCCATCGAGCGGATCGATTATCCAGGTAAAATCACTATCGCCCGATTTACCACTTTCTTCACAAATAAAAGCATGGTCGGGGTATGACTTTTTTATAGTATTGATAATAGTAAATTCAGCTTGTGTATCGACTTCAGTGACAAAGTCATTTTTACCTTTTATATCGACAGAAATATCACCCACGCGATCCATTTCACGTACAATAAGATCTCCAGCTGCACGGGCAGCACGTATAGCGATATTGAGCATTGGATGCATAAGTGTTTAAATTCCTCGGGAGTTTTAAAACGTATTCAACGTTGAATGAAATAATGAGTTAAATTGATAAATATGAATTCTGCATTAAATAATGTACGTATTGTTCTGGTTGGTACCACACACCCCGGCAATATAGGCGCCGCGGCTCGGGCAATGAAAACAATGTCACAGGATAAACTATATTTGGTTAATCCAAAAGAATTTCCTTCTGCTGAAGCAACAGCCAGGGCAACAGGTGCTGACGACATACTGGCGAACGCGAGCATACATCCCGATTTGAAGTCTGCGATATCGGATTGTCAACTGGTGATAACAACAAGTGCGAGGGTAAGGAGTATTCCATGGCCAATGGTAACTCCCCGCGAGTGTGCAGATAAAATTGCCGAGTCAAATAGCGCGGCTACTGCAATTGTTTTTGGAAGAGAAAATTCCGGCTTAAGCAACGAGGAAATGGAATTGGGTAGCCTAGTATTACAAATTCCAACTAATCCAAAATACAGTTCTCTTAATCTGGGTGCTGCAGTTCAAATCATTTGTTATGAATTATTGCTTAAAGGAAGAGACGGTGATGTTGGCGTTGATAAAGAAATATTCTCCGCTGTCAGTCAGGATAAAATGGAAATGTTTTATCAGCATCTCGAACAGTGCATGACTGATATTGGATATCATGATACTAATAATCCGCGGAAATTAATGCATAGAATGCGACGCTTGTTCAATCGGGCTCAATTGAATGAAAGTGAATGGAAAATATTGCGTGGTTTTTTGTCCAGCGTTAAAAACTTACGTGATTAACTCAATAGTAAAGACAGTATTTTAATTATGGAAAATCAATTATTTGATGAGATGTATAAAGTCGAGTCTCAACACTGGTGGTTTGTTGCAAGACGAAAGATAATTGCTAATGTTATAAAAAATTTAAAATTGGAAAAAGATGCCAAGATTCTGGACGCTGGCTGTGGTAATGGCGATAACCTTGAGATGTTATCCAAAGCTGGACAACTAGTCGCTATTGAAAGAGATGAGCATGCACTGGCAAGAGCAAAAAAAAGGTGTATTGGAGAAGTGGTCAAGGGCGAGTTACCAGACAATTTACCGACAAATATAAACAGGGAAAATGATTTGATTGTGTTGTTGGATGTTTTAGAACATATT
>JBFIIJ010000399.1:0-2535 GCA_041601315.1 Gammaproteobacteria bacterium | reverse complement strand
TCACGTAAAATGTGATTGCGTGCAGCACATTCCAACATAACAGCAAGGTTACGACCAGGCGCTACCGGCAATGTAATCTGAGGGACGTCTATATCTAAAATGTTGCGAGTGTTATAACTGCCTTCAAGTCGATCAAGCGAGAGCAGGTCATCTGCATCCAGAGGCTGTAATTGTACGATCAATTTAAGATATTTATTTTTCTTGATGGCACTGTCGCCAAATAATTCGCGCACATTGATAATACCTAGTCCTCTGACTTCAAGAAAATCCTGTAATGTCTTTGGGCACGTTCCATTGATAATGTCTGGTGCGATTTTAGAAAAGAGAGGCGCATCATCTGCGATTAAACGATGGCCACGTGAAATTAATTCAAGCGCAAGTTCACTTTTGCCTATTCCGCTTGGTCCGGTTATCAAAACGCCAATAGCCATAACTTCCATGTAAACACCGTGCAGTGTAAGCATGTCTGCAAAAAGATTAGTTAAGAAATAATGCAGTACGTTCGCCAGTTTATTACCGTTTTTGGGTGATGAAAATAAAGGGATATTATATTCACTGCTTTTACGTTTTAGTAATGTGGGTACTTCGCAGTTGTCAGCGACAATGACACAAACAGGATTACTGTGAAACAGTTGTGTGATGGCATCTTGCATGGAGATGTTTCTTAAACCTTCAAGATACTTTATTTCCGTTTTACCTATTATCTGTATCTGGTGAGGGTGAATCAGGTTTAAGTGTCCGATCAATGAATGGTTGCTTGTTGATTCTGGCGTGGTTTGTTCTTCGTCATGAATGTTAGCCAGTTTCCCGCCTTGTTCCCCCGCTATCCATTTAAGCTCCAGATTATCATGATGAATATTATAGAGATCTTCTACGCTTAAATGGTTAGTGAGACCTGTCATGGCATCAATTTGTTAATATAGAGTAGATTTCTGACGAAGAATTAGATTGTCTTAGTTTGCTTACAATTTCTGTGTTACTAAACATTTCTGCCAGAGTTGCTAAAGTTTGCAGGTGTTCTTCAGTTGAGTCTTCCGGCACGATTAAAGCAAACAGCAAATCAACCGGCGCTTTATCTACTGCATCATAATCAATAGCAGTATCGAGTTGAATAAAAGCGGCGATGGTTTTTTTGCCCTGTTTTAATCGTCCATGTGGTATGGCTATACCATTACCGAGGCCAGTGCTTCCCAGCCTCTCTCGAGCAATTAAACAATCAAAGACTTCGGTTTGTGAAGTTGCGTTATCAGCATTAGCAATTGTTTTTGCTAGTGTATCCAGTGCGTCTTTTTTACTATGACACTCCACGTCCGGTAAGACACAGTCAGGCGATAAAATTTCTGAAATATTCATGGTTATAACAATGCTGGCAAAAGAAACAAAGAGTGATTAATCAACACCCTGATCTTTTATGCCACTATCTCCTCGACGGTGATTGGTTAATTTTTCTTTATGTTTTTTTAATTGTCGATCAAGTTTATCGATTAATCCGTCTATAGCGGCGTACATATCTTCTTGTTCGTCGTCAGCAAATAAATTACCGCGATTAACGTGTACTGTTGCTTCGGCTTTCTGCCGATCTTTCTCAACGCTTAAAATGACATGGGTGTTGTTAATATGTTCGAAATGTCTTTCTAGTTTTTGAAATTTATTCTCTACATATGTTCTTAATGAATCAGTTATATCTACATGTCTACCTGTTACATCGATTTGCATAATACCCCCTATAACAATATCTTTTTATTAGGCTAGCCTTTTTCGTTCGTTTGAAGGCGGGATAGCCATAGCCTCTCTGTATTTTGCCACGGTTCTTCGGGCAACATTAATTCCTTGTTCTTCCAGTATCGCCGCAATCTTACTGTCACTCAGTGGTTTGTCTGGCGTTTCAGCGCTGACCAGTTTTTTTATCAAGGCACGAATAGCAGTAGATGAACAAGCACCGCCATAACTTGTGCTGACATGACTTGAGAAAAAATACTTCAGTTCAAAAATACCACGCGGCGTGTGCATGTATTTACGTGTTGTCACTCGAGAAATCGTTGATTCATGCATACCCAGTGTTTCAGCAACATCATGTAATACTAATGGCTTCATTGCTTCTTCGCCGTAATCAAGAAAAGCGCGCTGCCTTTCAACAATACAGGTTGTTACACGTAATAATGTTTCGCTACGACTACGTAAACTCTTTATAAACCAGCGGGCTTCCTGTAAGTGAGATTTAAGTGAATTATTGTCATCGCTGTTATCGGCGCGACGAATCATGTTTGCATAGGAAGAATTAATCTTGAGGTTGGGTATAGAGTCGGTATTCAGGTCAACTTTCCACACGCCTTTTACTTTTTTAACGTAGACATCAGGCACGACATATTCGGTGCGAACTTCACTAACCTGATTGCCCGGTCTTGGATTCATGGATTGTATTAAAGTAACAACTTCTGTTAGCTCTTCTTTATCTAGCTTCATCTTGCGCATAAGCTGGTTGTAATCATGATTAGCTAGTAAATCTAAATAGTTGTTTACTAATTTCTTTGCTTC
>JBFIIJ010000398.1:0-2577 GCA_041601315.1 Gammaproteobacteria bacterium | reverse complement strand
GGTGAGTCAGGCTTTTAAAGCTTATCAAGATGGTCATTACGATGCAGCTGAATCAATTTATCAAAGTGTTTTAAAAAGTGATCCTGATAATCGTGATGCACATCTTGGTCTCGCTGCGATTGCAATTAGTAATCAAGATAGAAAGAGTGCCTATTCACATTATGTTCATTTACTGGAGTTGAATCCTGTTGATGCTATAGCGATGAATGCATTGATTGGTTTATCGAATAGTGCTGATCCGGTAAAAGACGAAAGCGCAATTAAGTTATTAATACAACGAGAAGGTGACGTGCCTTATTTATATTTTTCACTGGGTAATTTATTTGCGAAGCAAAAAAGATGGGCCAATGCGCAACAGGCATTTTTTGATGCTTATCGTTTAGACTCCACTAATTCTGATTATGTGCTTAATTTGGCAATTAGTCTGGATCACATGGGACAGTATGATTCTGCGCTGGATTTTTATAAAACGGCAATTGACCTCTTTGCACAAAATGCATCTGCGAGATTTGACCCTGTTCCTGTTAATAAACGTATACTTGTTTTATCAAAATTAATTAAACCTAAGTTGTGACCGGCTCCCACAAAAAACATTTTCGACTAGGTGAAATCCTGGTTAAAAAGGGTGTAACTACTCTTGATCAGATAAATATTGCGCTCACCGAACAGAAACGCAGTAAAGAACATCTCGGTAAAATTCTTGTACGTCTTGGTTTTGCTACGGAATCAATTATACGCGATGTCATTGGCGGTGTTATTGGTCAGGAAAGTATTGACCTACATACTGCTGTTGCTGATGGTGACGCAGTACGCATGGTTCCAAAAGATATGGCGAGGCGTTTAAGAGTGTTGCCGCTTACTTACGATAGTCAACGGCGAATACTTACTCTTGCAATGGCAGATACATTTAATGTTGTTGCGCTGGATCAGATTAATACTCATCTTGGTGGTAATGCCGAAGTTATTCCTGTACTGGCTGGCGAAGCAGAAATTGCAAAAGCAATTGATCAGTTTTATGGATTCGAACTTTCTGTTGATGGCATATTACATGAAATAGAAACAGGTGAGATTGATTACCAGAGTCTTGACGCAGAGTCTGATGAATACAGTCAACCAGTTGTTCGATTGGTGAATGCTTTACTTGCGGATGCAGTTAAACGTAATGCCTCGGATATCCACTTTGAACCTGAAGAAGGTTTTCTCCGTTTTCGTTATCGTATTGATGGCGTTTTAAGACAGGTTCGTAGTTTACATAAAAATTACTGGTCGGCGATTGCTGTACGAGTAAAAGTAATGTCGGGTATGGATATTGCTGAAACAAGAGCGCCGCAAGACGGACGTATTTCTTTATCTTTATCCGGACGTCCGATCGATTTTCGTGTTTCAACATTGCCGACAGTACACGGTGAAAATATTGTTCTACGTGTGTTGGACAGACAAAAGGGCGTTGTTTCTTTTGATCAACTAGGTTTAAAGGAAGAAGCACAAAATACGCTAAAATTAATGGTTGCCAGACCAGAGGGTATTATTCTTGTTACTGGGCCGACCGGTAGTGGTAAAACGACGACCTTATATTCAATTTTAAATTATTTAAACACCGAGTCTGTAAATATTATGACGCTGGAAGACCCAGTTGAATATCCGACGACGATGGTTCGGCAAACCTCTGTTAGTGATACTACGCGTCTTGATTTTGCCAGTGGTATTCGTTCTTTAATGCGTCAGGATCCGGATATTATTCTTGTCGGTGAAATACGTGATGAAGATACCGCCAGTATGGCTTTTCGAGCCGCTATGACAGGTCATCAGGTTTTTTCCACACTACATACAAACTCGGCTTTAGGTTCTATACCTCGTTTACTCGATATTGGTGTTAAGCCAGATATTATTGCTGGCAATATTATCGGTATTATTGCCCAACGATTAATACGAAGCTTATGTCAAGCTTGTAAAGAACCTTATGCATTAGGTGATCTTGAACGAGGTTTATTGAATTTAAAAGTAACTGATAAGCAAAAAGAAATTTATCGTCCCAAAGGTTGTGGTGTATGTGAGACTCAAGGTTACAAAGGACGAATTGCACTTCAGGAAGTGTTGCATTTTGATACCGATATCGATGAATTAATCGCACGCAAAGGCACTCAACGGGATTTATTACGCATGGCACTTTCTAAAGGATTTAAAACTCTGGCGGATGTTGGTGCAGGGCAGGTACTAGAAGGGTTGACCAGTCTTGAAGAAATGTCTCGAGTCGTTGATTTAACAGGTAGAATAAAAGCGCACTAGAAATATGGAAGCATATCAATACAAAGCAATTGATGAACGTGGCCGTATACATAATGGTCAGGTTGATGCTGCTAATGCTGCCGATCTGGAAATGCGTCTTACTAAATTGAACCTCGATTTAGTCAACTATAAAGAAGTTAAGGCAAGTCATAAAAGAGATTCTGGTGCTGGTGTTAAACGGCGTGACTTGATTACGTTTTGTTTTCATTTTGAACAAACTTCACGTGCAGGCGTTCCGGTATTAGAAAGTTTACAAGACTTGAGAGATAGTAGTGATAATCCAAGAATGGC
>JBFIIJ010000397.1:0-2585 GCA_041601315.1 Gammaproteobacteria bacterium | reverse complement strand
CAAATTTATTTTTTTGGTAACAGGAATAGAATAACCAACAAGGTGTAAATTATTTTCCAAATAATCAGCTATTATTCTTCCTTCGGGATCTTTAAGCCATGCACTTTTCACATTCCATTCATCAGGAATAGTCCAGTCCAATACTTTTGTCCCAGAGGGAACTTCATAAGTTTTAAGCTCTGGTAATAATACAGAAAGATAACTTAGTGTCTCTCGTACACCATTGCCTGTAATACTTCTATTAATGGGAAACAAATGCTTTGCCCATAAATACATTTTATTTCCGGGATTTAATTGCATGTTATGTAAACGTTATTTATCCCGATTGATTCTTTCCAAGAGGCCATGAATCAAATTGGCCTCTAGCAACACTCAGTAAATCTTTTTCGATGAGTCGATAATCCTGTTGCTTGTCTAAATTCTCTTCACGCCTTCTTACTGTCATTTTTTCTTCATGAAATTGAATCAATTCTTTTGAAAAAGGAAGATTCCCCTTTGATAAAAAACGGACTGCTCCAGAAACATCACGAGCAGTAATTACTTTGCCTAGATTATAAATACTGGGAGAAAAAGGCACATCTAATGCTCCCGTAGAAAATCCTTTAACTACACCTTGCGCGATATCATTTTTTCCCAGATCAATTACATGATTAACCAAACTGTCGATTTCTTCACTTAGTATTTTAATTTCATCATTAATTTCTGTCTCGGTCACTATGATATTCTGAGCGTTTTTAACACCCTTATGATTAAGGCTAAGTCCTTCAATATTATCGGCCATAGTAGGTATTTTAAAAGCTTCTACTGCAGTTTTGGTTAATATACGTGTTGAACCGGCAAGACTTGATGTTTCTGCTGAACCAATAATCAGTTCTTTTGCTTTATCTAACATCAATGGAAATGCTGCCATATATTGGTTGAATATTGCGCTAACCATTACGTCTTTATATCCAAATTCATCTAAATACTGTCTTGCATGTTTCTTTATACAATGAATTGTCGCAATGTCCTGATATCGGCTACCCGTTTCTGCAAAACCCAATGCAACACACTTAACACCTTGTTCAGCTGCTAACAGTGCTTCAAGTATACCTGTTGCCACCGCTATACAAGGGGGCACTAATGTTCCAGTTAAGACTCCAAAAAACTCTCTATGAAGAGTTATGTTATATTTTTCATAGTATTGTCCGCATAAACGATCTACGTATTGCCATTTACGGATTGAATCTTCTAATGGGTAGTCACGAAAATAAGGCATATTGTAACAAATACCACCGCCTTCAAATGCAGTAATACCACCAGCAAAACAGATTTCTGCTAACAGACGAGGATCTTTTGTGCTATGACGAAATTGAATTGGTTTATTGATCAAACTCGCTATTTTTCGTAGCGGTTTTACACCATGATTAACGGCAGGGTAACCATTAATGGTTGATTGTTTTGAAAATTTACTCTCTCGGATACCTTCTTGTGCAGCAACATAATTATTGTTTCTTGTCATTGAGTCGATTTGGAAAGAAACGACATCAGCACCATGAGATATCATAGCCTGAAATAACTTTAACTGATCTTCTGGCAAAGCCACACCAGTCCGAGGTTGAATTAAAATAGGACGTTTATTCTGGTTAACTCTATTTTCAATATCTGCAAGGTTTTTTGATTTAATCAATATCTCCGCATTGTCATTCAAATTTTTTGCTTCATTTCCAGTTTTCCAATGCTGTAAAACATCTTTTCTTTGTGCTAGATGCTCGGTATCTAGCATCATATTGTTATCTGGTGCTATACATGACACTTTACTCGTTTGCATTAATGAATCGAGCATTTCTTTACTCAATACAACAGGGCTAATATCAAAGAGATCTTTCTTTATTACCTGTACTACCTTGTCTAATTCAATAAATTTAAGAAATACTCTGAAAAAACCCATTTCAATAAATATACGATCTTCACCAATTAATTCTTCTACAGACGGATTACCGCCAAGATACCAAAGAGCCTCTGGCCTTTTTTGAGATAAGTATAATGGGAATTCTTTTAAGTATTGTCTTGCGTGTCCATCCATGCAAGAAATCATAACCAGATTCGCAAATGGCGCAACCTCGAAAAATTTTTCAATTGAATTATGAATTCCGAGATAAAGAACGTTGAAACCATTTCTTTCCAAGGTCCATCTTAATAGGATAATTCCTACAGAGTGGCTATCACCACCAATCCCCCCTAAAACGATTGTATGTTTCTTCATGTGAGTATTATTATTTCGATGCAGTAACAATAACCCAACCACTCGTGACACCCGCTTCATCTATAGGACTTTCTACTGTTTTTGTTTCTCTCTCAATTCTTTTTATATTTAATGACGAGAAAAGATTTTGCACATCATTAGGCGTAGTAAAATGAAGCAACCCGGCCTCTTCTAACCTCCCCGAAAAATCACTGAAGTCACCTTTTCCTAAATGTTTACCGCCACTAGCTTTAGCCATGAGAACGTCGAGCATCATGCTATAAAACAAACCTCCACTTTTTAATATTCTTTTTACTTCTTCAATAATAACTGGAATTCCATCTGCCTTGTTACAAGTAAT
>JBFIIJ010000396.1:0-2586 GCA_041601315.1 Gammaproteobacteria bacterium | reverse complement strand
TTGGAAAAATTTGCCAGGGAACACAATTTAAAAATAGGAACCATTGCTGATTTGATTCGTTACCGAATTGAAAATGAAAAGACCATTGAGCATATGACAGAATGTATTCTTCCAACAGAATACGGTGAATTTGTTCTTCATGCCTATCAGGATAAACTGGAAAAGAAATTACATTTAGCCTTAGTGAAAGGCAAGCTTGATCCTGATACGCCTACATTGGTTCGGGTACATTTAGAAAATCCAATATCAGATTTAACCGGTAGTTTGGCAAAAGACCGTGGTTGGCCAGTAGATGATGTATTAAAACGTCTTTCAGAAGAAGAGTCAGGAGTTTTAGTTATTCTTTGCCAACAATTTGAATCATTGGAATTAATTAACCAGATTGAATCTTACAAAACGGATGTACAAGAAGTCGAAAGTAGTAAGAATAGTGAAAACAGTAAAGACCTGCGAACTATAGGCCTAGGCGCACAGATTCTTTCTGATTTAGGTGTCAAAAAAATGCGAGTGCTAAGTGCACCAAAACGTATTCATGCGTTGTCGGGTTTTGGCTTAGAAGTCATTGAATACGTACATTAATGAGAATATAAAAATGTCGGCTATAAAAATAATAGAACAAAAAAAACCTTTTGAAGCTGCAGTGAAAGTTGCGATTGTCGCCAGTCGTTTTAATAGTTTCATTGTTGATCGCCTTTATGATGGAGCTCTAAAAAGCCTTAAAACTCATGGTGTGAGTGACGATGCTATAACTGTCGTTAAAGTACCAGGTGCTTTCGAAATCCCTGTTGCAGTACAGGCATTACTTGATAAAGAAGAATATGATGCGGTCATCACATTGGGCGCAATAATCAGAGGAGAAACCCCTCATTTTGATTTTATTTCTAATGAATGTACGCATGGTATTTCTCAATTAGCAATGGATAGTGGCATACCGGTAATCTTTGGTGTGTTGACAGTTGATAATTCTGAACAAGCGATGGATAGAGCAGGGGATGAAGAAAGTAATAAAGGTTATGAAGCAGCCTCTGCCGCACTGGAAATGATTGGTGTCATAAAGAAGATCAAATCATGAGTACACCTTCACCGGCAATCAGTAAGCGTGCACGAATTAAAGCCAGACGAAATACTGTACAGGCGTTGTATCAATACTTTATGACAGAAAAAGATGTTGCTGATGTCATTGCAGAATTTGAAAGTGATGAGCATACACTTGCAAAAACCGATGTCGATTATTTCAAGCTTTTACTAAGAGGCACGATTAAATGCAATGATGAACTTGATGCACAAATCGAAAATCTTCTGGATCGACCTGTTGACGAACTCGATGCAATAGAACGCGCAATATTACATATAGGTTGTTATGAGCTAAAATACCATTTAGAAATTCCGTGGCGAGTTGTAGTTAATGAATCAATTGAACTTGCTAAATTATTTGGTGCAGAGGAATCGCATAAATATATTAATGGTATTCTCGATAAAGTTGCCAAAGAGTTACGACCTGCAGAAATTAATAGTTCTCGTTAGTAAAAAATCTTGAACGAATTTGAAATCATAGAACGCTTTTTTAAAGAAGCATACCCATCGAGTAAAGGTAATCTCATTCTGGGTATTGGCGATGATGCTGCTATTGTCAACGTGGCAGAAGACACAGAGTTAGTTATTTCTACAGACACGCTGGTTTCAAGCGTTCATTTTTTTGAAGATACTGCTCCTGAAGATATAGCTTATAAAGCGCTTTCAGTAAATTTAAGTGATATAGCTGCAATGGGTGCCTTGCCACGATGGATTACTTTATCTTTAACATTGCCTGATAACGATCTTGAATGGATAAAAAGATTTTCGTCCAGCTTTAATCAGTTAGCACTTGAGCAGTCAATGATGTTGATTGGCGGTGACCTGACAAAGGGACCTTTATCTATTACTGTCCAAGTTTTCGGTGTTGCTCCAAAAGGAAAATCTATTCGTCGAAGTGGTGCGAGTTCTGGTGATTTGATATATGTCACTGGAGAATTGGGTGCAGCAGCCTATGCATTAAAACATATTAAAGATAATCAGAATTTTCCTGTTGCTACAGAAAAGGAACTCAAACGATTTAATCGACCTGAAGCAAGAATAAAAACGGGTATTGAATTACGAGATAATGCTACCAGTTGTATCGATATATCAGATGGTCTGTTAGCTGATCTTGGCCATATTCTTAAGGCGAGTAATGTTGGTGCAGAAATAAAATTATCTAAAATACCTTTTGCAGACAGTTTAAAAAAACTCGATAAAGAGATTGCTATTGAACTTGCTTTAACCGGCGGTGATGACTATGAATTATGTTTTACCATACCAAATGGTTTGTCAGATGGAGCAATCAGCGAGCTAGAATTAATTTGCCCGATTCATTGCATTGGTAAAATAAATAAAGAAGCAGCAAAATTAAAATTAATTGATGAGAATGACGAGATCTACGAATTAAAATCTAAAGCTTATCGACATTTTAACTAATTTTTAAATCCGAATTATAGTCAGGAATACCTGCGGTTATCTCTCTATTTCGTTTTACTGCTTCTTCTCGTAATCCTTTACGCATTACAGCAG
>JBFIIJ010000395.1:0-2612 GCA_041601315.1 Gammaproteobacteria bacterium | reverse complement strand
GCTTTTACTTTTTTTAGAAAAATAAAAAATAGTACTTATATCCTCTAATAATTATTATTTCATTTATAGCTACAGCAATATCATATAGAATCGCGCATTTTTGCGGATAACGTCCATTAATAACCTAGCAATGCAGCATATACGTAATTTCTCAATTATTGCCCATATTGATCACGGTAAGTCGACTTTAGCTGATCGATTTATACAAATGTGCGGCGCCTTGACCGAACGTGAAATGGCGGAACAAGTATTAGATTCCATGGATATAGAACGTGAACGTGGAATTACAATCAAGGCTCAGAGCGTCACGCTTTACTATCAGGCAGATAATGGTGAACGCTATCAATTAAATATCATTGATACACCTGGGCATGTTGATTTTAGTTATGAAGTTTCACGTTCTTTATCTGCATGCGAAGGTGCTTTACTCATTGTTGATGCTGCACAAGGAGTAGAGGCTCAAAGTGTGGCTAATTGTTTGACAGCAATTAACTACGACCTTGAAGTTTTACCAGTGTTAAACAAAATTGATTTGCCTTCTGCTGAACCTGATCGTGTTGTCCATGAAATTGAAGACATCATTGGAATTGAAGCGAAACAAGCTTTGCGAGTCAGTGCAAAAACAGGTGTGGGCGTTAAAGAATTACTAGAAGAAATTGTTCGAGTAATACCGCCTCCAAAAGGTAAAGTAGACGCACCACTAAAAGCACTTATTATCGATTCATGGTTTGATAATTACCTAGGTGTCGTTTCTTTAGTAAGAATTGTTGATGGACAATTAGACGTAGGTAAAAAAATAAAAATTATGTCGACGGGCAGAAGTTTTCTTGTAGACCAAGTGGGTACTTTTACACCCAAACGCACGCCAGCAAAATCACTTAACACAGGTGAAGTGGGATATGTTGTTGCCGGAATAAAAGAAATAGATGGTGCACCAGTGGGTGATACATTAACTCTTGTTGATGACGTCTCTATAGAGCCATTGCCGGGCTTTAAAATGGTTCAGCCACGCGTATTTTCAGGCTTGTTTCCTGTCGATTCAGCGGATTATGAATCTTTTAGAGAGGCATTAGGGAAACTGCGTTTAAATGATGCCGCATTGCATTACGAACCTGAAACATCACAGGCACTCGGCTTTGGCTTTCGTTGTGGTTTCCTTGGTATGCTACATATGGAAATTGTTCAGGAAAGACTAGAGCGCGAATATGATTTAGGTTTAATAACAACTGCCCCTACTGTAATTTATGAAGTGTTAACAACTAACAATGAAGTTATTCGCATTGATAATCCTTCTAAACTTCCACTACTTAACAATATCTCTGAAATTCGTGAGCCTATTATTACTGCGGATATACTTGTTCCTCAGGAGTATCTGGGCAATGTTATTGGTTTATGTATTGAAAAAAGAGGAGTTCAGAAAAAATTACATTACTCTGGCAAACAAATATCACTTACATTTGAGATGCCGATGAGTGAAGTTGTATTGGATTTCTTTGATCGCCTTAAGTCAGTAAGCCGAGGTTTCGCCTCATTTGACTACAGTTTCAGTCGATATGAACCTGCTAAATTAGTTAAACTCGATATTCTAATTAATAATGAAAAAGTAGATGCGTTGTCTTGCATAGTTCATCAGGAACAGTCGCAATCTAGAGGACGTGATTTAACTGAAAAGATGAAAGAGTTTATTCCTCGTCAAATGTATGAAGTAGCGATTCAAGCTGCAATTGGTTCAAAAATTTTGGCTCGACAAACAGTAAAAGCGATGAGAAAAAACGTTACGGCAAAATGTTATGGCGGAGATATATCTCGCAAACGTAAATTACTGGAAAAACAAAAAGCTGGTAAAAAAAGAATGAAACAGTTTGGTTCTGTAGAAATACCTCAAGCTGCTTTCATGGCTATTCTTCACGTGGGGAAAGATAAATGAATTTTGATTTTTCAGCATTGTTAGTGTTTTTAACGTTTACCAGTGGCTTAATCTGGTTAATCGATAGTCTCTTTTATGCACCAAATCGCAAAGAAGATGAAAAAAAGGAAGCTAATAAATCTGATGATAAGGAAGAATTAAAACTTCCCCTTATTGTTGAATATGCCAAGTCTTTCTTTCCGGTGTTTTTTATTGTTCTCATTCTGCGGTCTTTTATTTTCGAACCTTTCAAGATTCCATCAGGCTCAATGATGCCTACGTTACTGATAGGTGACTTTATATTAGTTAATAAGTATGACTACGGGATACGATTGCCAGTATTGCATACGAAAATAATTGAGAATAAAACGCCTGAAAGAGGCGATATTGTTGTGTTTCGCTATCCGGTAGATCCGAGTATCCCTTTTATCAAACGAGTCATTGGCTTGCCAGGGGATAAAATTTCTTATTCTAATAAAACTATATATATCAATGATTTATCAGTGACACAAGTGTTAAATGGGCGTTATAATGCTGTCGGATCTGGCATTATGATGGACGGTGCGTCATTAAGAGTGGAGAATTTAGACGATATTGAGCATGATATATTGATTATGCCTAATCTACATTCCCAAGAACTTGAAGCGACTGTGCCAGAAGGTCATTATTTCGTTTTGGGAGACAACAGAGATAATAGTAAAGACAG
>JBFIIJ010000394.1:0-2616 GCA_041601315.1 Gammaproteobacteria bacterium | reverse complement strand
TTTTCTTCTTCTAATTTCTTCAGGCGCAATTTCTCTTCTTGCAGTTTTTTTTGCTCCTGCTCTTTTTTCTTTTTTACTTCATTAAGTTTTTTTTCTTCATCCTGAAGCTTCTTTTTTATTTCTGCTTCTTTCTTTTCAAGTTCTTTTTCGCGTTTTAACTCGTCTGTTTTCTTTTTCTCATCTTTATCTTTTAAACGTTTGAGTTCCAGTTCAACCTGTTCTTTATCAACCGCTGCAGCTTTAACAATATTGACAATAGGTTTCGGTTGCGGTGTTGGCTTGGATGAAAAATGAAAACTAAACATCAATATTACGCCCAACACAAAATGAAGGACGAGAGATAATAAAAATGATTTAGAAGTCAGAGACCAGTTTTCACGCATAAATTACTTTTCAGGCGGATCCGTCATCATGCCGACTGAGGGAGCGCCGGCTCGTTGTAGTAAAGACATGGCTTGCACGACTTGTCCATAAGGAACATTTGCATCGCCACCTATAAGCACAGGTATATCAGGCGTATATTTTAATAAAGCACTGACGCGGTTGACTAAAACATCTGCCGAAACAGGCTTGTCCTGATCGTCACCATAATTAATAAAAAAGTTTCCGTTTTTATCAACGTTAACAATCACCGGTTCTTTTTCATTTGGTGGCAATGGTTCAGAAGCAGTTTGTGGTAGATCAACCTTTATGCCCTGACTTAAAAGCGGCGCAGTTACCATAAATATAATGAGCAACACCAGCATCACATCAATGTAAGGCACAACATTGATTTCAGACATAGGGCGTTTTTTAATTCGTTGTCTCATTTTCTATACGCTTGAACGTTTGAGTTATGAATGTGCGTGTCTATGTAAGATCGATGAAAATTCTTCCATAAAATTATCGTAACGGTTAATTAATCGTTCTACATCATTCGAATAGCGGTTATAGGCAACTACTGCTGGAATAGCGGCAAACAAACCCATCGCGGTAGCGATTAATGCTTCACTAATGCCGGGAGCCACCATAGCGATAGTGGCTTGTTGTACTGTGCCTAAAGCCTGAAAGCTGTTCATGATTCCCCAGACAGTTCCGAATAGACCAACATAAGGACTGGTTGATCCAACAGTTGCGAGAAAATTAAGATTGGTTTCAAGGTGATCCATTTCCTTATTCATGGCAATGCGCATAGAACGTTGCGAACCATCAAGTACGGCTTCGGGCTCAATATTTTGTTGTTTATTTAAGCGTGCAAACTCTTTAAAACCGGCCTCGAATATTTTTTCCATGCCATTAGGTTCGTGATGCCTGTTAGAAATTTTTGTATATAAAGGACTTAGATCTTCAACTGACCAGAATTGTTCTTCAAAATCTTCTGCGTCACTTATTGCGCGTTTAAGTACGACGCGTTTATTAAGAATCATTGTCCACGAAACGATGGACGCTATTACCAGAATCAACATAACAAGTTGAACCAGTAGACTGGCGTTCAAAATTAGATCGATAATTGAATGATCAGCGGTCATTTAGCCAACTCCGTTAGTAATGCTTCAGGCATCGGTGATGCCTTTAATGTTGTTGCGTTTAAGCAGGCGACTTTAATTTCGGCCTGAGTAAGTAATTCGTTTTTCTCGTTATTTATAAATTGTTGAAACGTAATACTGGCACCACGATGTTTTAACAATGTTGATGTTACAGTGAGCAAGTCATCAAGTCGCGCCGGTTTTTTATAATCAATCGTTACGTTTTTCACTGCGAAAATTAAATCATGTTCATTAATAAGTTGTTCATGTTCAAATCCAACACTTCGTAACCATTCTGTTCGTGCCCGTTCCATAAAACGTAAATAGTTTGCATAAAATACAACGCCGCCGGCATCGGTGTCTTCATAATAGACTCGTACTTGCCATTTAAATTCTGCGGTCACTAAAAGAATTCCTTTTATTGTCCATCCGAATCATTAAACAAGTCATCATTTTGAATAGTATTTGTTGGCGCTTCAAGACCAAAGTGTAACCAGGCTGTTTTAGTTGCGATACGGCCTCTGGAAGTGCGCATTAAAAATCCTTGCTGGATTAAGTAAGGTTCCAGAACATCTTCAATCGTATCCCGTTCTTCGCTTATAGCAGCAGCAAGACTGTCTACACCAACAGGTCCACCATCAAATTTTTGTAATATGGCGAGTAATAATTTGCGATCCATCATATCAAAACCATGCGCATCGACATTCAACATATCCAAAGCTCGTGAAGAGATGTCGCCAGTAATGACACCGTCGCCTTTTACTTGTGCATAATCACGAACGCGACGTAATAAGCGATTTGCAATTCGTGGGGTGCCGCGAGAACGTGCGGCAATTTCGGCAGCACCTTGTTCGACAATCTCTACTTCGAGAATCTTTGCCGAACGTTTTACAATTTCCCCTAGCTCTTGTGGCGAATAAAACTCAAGCCGTTGCACAATACCGAAGCGATCACGTAAGGGAGAGGTAAGTAATCCAGCTCGAGTTGTTGCTCCAACTAAAGTGAAAGGAGGCACATCAAGTTTAATCGCACGTGCAGCCGGCCCTTCGCCAATCATGATGTCAATTTGATAATCTTCCATTGCTGGATACAACACTTCTTCAACAACAGC
>JBFIIJ010000393.1:0-2622 GCA_041601315.1 Gammaproteobacteria bacterium | reverse complement strand
TAAACAGAGCGAAGTTTCAAAAGAAATTTGTCCTTACGAATCTTTCTTTACTTTATTTATATTAATAATATTATTTGTAGTTTCATAAAATAACTCAATAATCGGCTGAGGTTTACTGATTCCATAGCCTTGAGCATAATCGACACCAATTTCTCTCAACATTCCCTTAATTTCATCATTTTCTACAAACTCAGCGATCGTCTTCATCCCCAAAACATGACCAATCTCGTTGATAGATTTCACCATAGCGCGATCAATTGGATCTGAAACAATATCTTTGACAAACATGCCATCGATCTTGAGATATGTCACAGGTAAATTTTTTAAATAAGCAAAGGAAGATAGTCCGCTTCCAAAATCATCTAATGCAAATCGACAGCCCAACACATTCATTTTAGTAATGAAATTGTTAGCACTATTCAAGTTTGATATAGCTGCCGTTTCGGTTATTTCAAAACAGACTTTTTCAGGAGGAATTAATGAATCCATTATTTTTGAAATAATAAAAACCTGGAAGTCTTCTTCGGCTATAGATTGCCCCGAAAGGTTGATAGAAATAAATTCGACTGTATTGAGAAACAAGGTTTGCTTAACTAGTAAATTAAAAACATTCTCTATCATCCAGCGATCTATTTTTGATATCAGATTAAAGCGTTCAGCCGCTGGTAAAAATGCTCCCGGCGGAATGAGCTTTCCTTGTTCATCGACTATCCTGATTAAAGCTTCATAATGTTCTTTATCACTGTTTTCTATAGGTTCAATTTTTTGTACATAAATAGAAAACTGATTTTCATCAATTGCTCTATTAATTTTTTCTACCCATTGCATTTCACCATGTTGCTTGGCAATCTCGGCATCATTGACATGATGTATATGTATGCGATTTCTACCTTTATCCTTAGCTATATAACAAGACTCATCTGCATAGCTTAGTAGCTCATTTAGATTAAGAGTACCGTCGTTAGTTATGGGTACTAATCCCATGCTTGCGCCAACCTTGAAATGATGACCTTCCCATGAAAATTGAAAATCATGAATTGCTTTATGCAATGACATAGCAACTCGTTTTGCATCATCTAACGAACAATGTTCCATTAACACGGCAAACTCATCACCACCTAAACGAGCTAAAGTGTCTCGTTGTCTCACCGTATCTTTGAGTACTAAACTAAGTTGCTTCAACATTTCATCACCTGCGATGTGACCACAGGTATCATTGATAACTTTGAATTGATCAAGATCCAAATAACACAGAGCATGTTCACTCATATCCAGTACGACAGTTTTAAGTAAACGCTTCATACGTCGTTCAAATTCAAGACGGTTAATGAGTCCTGTCAAAGCATCATGGCTAGCTTGGTGACTTAGCTGCTTTTCAGCTTTACTTCGTGCCATTTCAGCAGATGCTCGTGTAGCAAATAACTGTAAAATCGATTGTGCGTGAGGGACATTTTCAATTGCAGTTTCATGTAAAAGGGCGACATGGCCAATTACAGTTTCAGATGAGTCAAAGATCGGCGTCCCTAAATAACTATGAACTCCCATACAGACAAGATCTTTATCATCAGGAAAATGTTCCTGAAGTTTATCTGCATAATAAATTGGACAACCTTCAACTATTACTTTTTGACAAGGTGTATTTTTCACATCGTATTCAATAATATCGCCGAATTTATTATCGCCCCAGAAAGCTAATGAACGTACGCGGTTTCCTCCATGCTCAATACACTCTGTTATCAGGCTATATTTTACCTGAAGTGAAATAGCGACTAATCGTGTCATCGAACGAAAAAATTCAATACCCGTTACTGATGCTGTTCCTTCAACTAATGTTAATAGTGTTTTTTCAGTACGTTCACGTTCGCTGATATCAATAATAATATTAACAGCTCCGATTATTTCACCTTGCTCATTTCTAATAGGATTTACATTAGCGAGTACAGTTATTTTATTTCCTGAAGGTTGTTCTATGATAATTTTTTCATTGGTATAACTTTTGTTTTCTTTTAAGGCTTTAGCCATAAGACAGTCTTCGTTTTTTATGAGTGTGCCATCAGCTGTATAGAGTTTGAATGACCCACAAAAATGGTCTTTTGGATCGTTAAGTTTTGGCGCTCTACCCCACAGGGTTATCGCCGCCTCATTATAGAAAGTGATTAAACCATCAAGATTACAGGTGTAGGCACAAACAGGCAGTGCTTTAAGTGACTGATGAAAATAGTCGCTATTAATTTCACTGGAATGATTTTTGTTAAGCAGGTCAGACATGTTTAATAATTTTAATATCGCATTTTATAGAATAGGAAAGAAAACCATATATATCTATATGGATCATTATTGATATCTGGCGTCAATATTAAATAGAAGATAACCGGTATTTGATAAAATGTTCGCCTATAGCAAGCAAAAGTGTAACAACATTAAATACTTAAAAATTAAATGCTTAGAATTGGTTTAACTTATGCGCTTTGTATATGTTTATCTGTTTTAACCATTAGCGCTTTTAAAACAATCAAAATAAACATAAATCCACCGATTACCGAGAGTAAACCACCTAATCCCATTAAACCCATTCCGGCAATTCGTTCGATTGAATCCAGTCCCTGTGCTGCTCCCGCTACT
>JBFIIJ010000392.1:0-2622 GCA_041601315.1 Gammaproteobacteria bacterium | reverse complement strand
TGAAAATATTTATAGCAATGATAGTTAAAATTGATGATTGAGACTTAGTTAATTTAATGACTCAATGACCATTCATGGAATTTTTTCACTAGTTTGAGGAGTAGCTTAGGTGCGTGTGCTTTTTTCCAAATACCAGCTGCATATTTATTCGCTTCGGACAGAGTAGGGTAGATATGGATTGTACCGAGCAACTTATTTAAACCGGTTTTGTTTTTCATCGCTGTTATATATTCAGTAATTAATTCTCCAGCATGATCGCCGACAATAGTGGCGCCCAGTATTTTGTCTTTACCGGGAACAGTTAAAACTTTAATAAAACCTTCAATTTCATTTTCGGTTAAAGCTCTATCGAGTTCGTCCAGTTGGAAAATACTTTTTTCGTACGAAATATTTTGTTGTCTCGCTTCCTGTTCATTTATACCTACTCTAGCTACTTCCGGATCGGTGAATGTTGCCCAGGGGATAACGCTATAGTCTGCTTTAAACCGTTTAAAACGACCGAATAAACAATTTACGCTGGCATACCAGGCTTGATGTGATGCGGTGTGAGTGAATTGATATGGCCCAGCTACATCACCACAAGCATAAATATTTGGAATTGAAGATTGACAATATTCATTAACTTTAATCGTGCCTTGTGGATTGAGTTCGATATTGAGATCTTCAAGACCAAAACCACTTGTATTTGGTTTGCGACCAACAGCAACAAGTACGCTATCAAATTCAATTTCAACATCCTGTCCGTCGTATTCACAAATTAAAATGGTGCTATTATCTTTTTTTATAAACTCTTTCGCTTTATGGTTTGTTCTAACATCAATACCTTCATTAATAAAATTTTCATTTATCAATTTTGATACATCTTCATCTTCTCTAGCCATGATACGAGAGGCCATTTCTACTTGAGTCACCTTTGAACCGAGTCTTGCAAAAGCCTGACTTAGTTCACAGCCAATTGGACCGCCACCAAGTACTAATAATCGTTTCGGTTGTTCACGAATCTGCCAAAGGTTATCCGATGTTAAATAGTCAATATCTTCTATGCCTTTTATTGGCGGAATTAGAGGGCCAGCTCCCGTTGCAATAATGATATTTTTTGCAGTTAATGTTTTCTCATTGACTTTAACCGACCAGGGTGAAGTAATGATTGCTTCTCCTTGGATACATTCAACACCTAAACTTTCAAAACGATCTACTGAATCATGCGGCTCTATTTTTTTAATGATTGATTGAATACGATCCATTACAGCTGGGAAGTCGACGTTTGATTCTGATATTTGAATGCCAAATTCATTGGAACGTTTTATTAGTGAGGCCACTTTGGCTGATTTAATTAAAGCTTTGGAGGGAACGCAGCCGGTATTTAAACAATCACCACCCATTTTATGTTTTTCTATTAATGTGACTTTTGCATTGACAGTAGCAGCGATGAGTGCAGATACGAGCCCGGCAGAGCCTGCACCGATAACAATGAGGTTTCGATCATATTGCCCCGGTGTATTTGCCATCATTTTCAAGTATCAATATCAGTTTTTTCTTCTGGGTTGATAAAGTCGTCGAGGCTTTCATGTCGTTTCTTTCTAACGTAGATCAATATTTTTTTTGCCATCAAGGGGAATATTCCCAATAAAGCGAATGATAATATTAATTCAGGAGATAACACATCGCCGGGAGATTCTATTTTTGCCAGTTGCGTTCCGGCGTTGACGAAAATGATTGTCGGTAACAGCATTCCGATTTGACTGACGATAGCAAAGTTGAGTGTCTTTATCGGCGTTAGCGCCATAAGATTATTAATAATAAAAAAGGGAAATATTGGCACGAAGCGAATGGTGAATAAATATAAATCACCTTCTTTTCGAATCCCATGATTTATAGGTTCGAGGTATTTTTTAAATTTCGTCTGGACGTAATCATGAAACAAATAACGTGCGATTAAAAAAGCAATAGTTGCCCCAAAGACCGACCCGAAAGATACAATGATGGTTCCCCAGACAACGCCAAATATCGCGCCAGCAGCCAATGTCATAATTCCAGCGCCCGGTAAAGAAACGCCTGTAACTACAATGTAACTTACAAAGAACATTAAACCAGTACGAATAGGATTTAACGCATAGTAATTATCTATGGCATCTTGTTGGGATTTTACATAAGCCAGATTCAGGTACTGACCTAGATCAAAGCTTAAAAATAAAGCGATGACAAAAACGAAAAGGATAATGAGGGCTATTTTTTTCTTATTCATATTTGAGCTTAGAGTACTCTTTCCATGTTAGTTCAATTACTGCTAAATCATACAGTATAAAGAACGAAAAAAGGCCGTTGAGTATAACCTCAACAGCCTTATCGATATAATTTAACCAGGCGGTACTAGATAGCGCCGAAGAGCATTCCGCCGACAGTCCCTGCTTTTTTCTCGGGAAAGAGTAATGTTTTTAGAAAATGAAATGGATTTGATTTCATTTTTTGTAAACGGTACTCAATTTTCAACTCATAATGTTTTGCAAACGAGTTATTAAATACCAGATCATTTAGCGAGATATGCTTGTGGATGCGGCTACTTATTTGCCCTAATTCAGGTACGAACATCCATTTCGAATTGTGATTACGACAACAGTAACC
>JBFIIJ010000391.1:0-2636 GCA_041601315.1 Gammaproteobacteria bacterium | reverse complement strand
TCAAGACCAATAAATCCTGTAAAAAATAGAATGACAATTTTAGCGGCATTAGCATGCGTTGATTGGGTTGTTCCATTTACTGAAGATACACCTGAACAACTTATCTCAATGCTTAAACCAGATATTCTAGTGAAAGGCGGTGATTATACTGAAGAGCAAATAGCGGGAGCTGAGGTTGTAAAAAAAACAGGTGGTGAAATTGTTGTTTTACCGTTCGAAGAAGGTTGCTCAACATCATTAATTCTGGAAAAAATAAAGGAAAATGCATAGAGGCTAATATGATTGTTGTTACTGGAGGGGCAGGATTTATAGGCAGTCAACTTATTACTGGGCTAAATAAAATTGGTCGAGAAGATATTCTCGTTGTTGATGATCTTACTGATGGTAAGAAATTTGAAAACCTTGTTGCAAATAGATTTTCTGATTATATGGATAAAACAGAATTCAGGCGTTTAATTGCACAACGTGATCAGTTGTGTCACGAGATTGATTTTATTTTTCATCAAGGAGCGTGTTCAACTACTACGGAGTGGGATGGGCAATATATGATGGATAATAATTATACTTATTCAAAAGAATTGCTTCATTTTTGTATAGAGCGAACTATTCCTTTTGTTTATGCTTCAAGCGCGGCGGTCTATGGTGTTAATACAAATTTTTCAGAAGTATCTGAAAATGAATCTCCAGTTAATGTATATGGTTATTCAAAATTATTATTTGATAATTATGTTAGAAGATTAAATTCTGAAATTAAAACTCAAGTTGTTGGCTTACGTTACTTTAATGTGTTTGGTTCAGGGGAATCACATAAAAAAGGAATGGCGAGTGTTGTTTATCATTTTAATAATCAGATAAAAGAAACGGGAGAATTAAAGCTGTTTAAAGGAAGTCATGGTTATGGTGATGGTGAGCAATTAAGAGATTTTATTTTTGTTGATGACAGTGTTAATGTGAATTTATGGATGATGGAACATTTTGAAGTGTCCGGTATTTTTAATGTTGGTACTGGTGAAGCTAATAGTTTTAATGATATTGCTAAGCTTGTTGTTGATTGGCATGGAAAAGGAAATATAAAATATATTCCTTTCCCTGATACATTAAAAGGAAGCTATCAGAGTTTTACTAAAGCAAATTTAGAGCAACTGCGTTCTACAGGTTGTAACTATAAATTTACTTCATTAAAAGAAGGCGTGGATTCATATTTGAATACACTTAATTCAAATCCATCTATAACCTGATTAGTTTAAGCAATTGCGATTCTTATATACGCTTGTAATCTATTTTCTTGCCCCGTTTGTTCTTTTAAGACTATTTTTATTAGGTTTTAAAAATCCAGCTTATAGAACTCGCTGGCAGGAACGATTTGGTTTTATTCAAAAACAAAAATTTAACAAGCCTGTTATTTGGATTCATGCTGTGTCAGTAGGTGAAGTTAATGCAGCAACACCTATTATTAATCGACTGCTCGAACAATATTCTAATTATCAATTACTTGTTACAACTGTGACGCCGACTGGAGCATTTACCATTAAGCAACATTTTGGCGAAGATGTTAGTCATCTTTATTTGCCTTATGATTTACCTTTTGCAGTAAAACAATTCATTAAGAATGTTAAGCCAACATTATTGATTACCATGGAAACAGAGATTTGGCCTAACTTGTATAATGTTTGTCAATCTTTTGATATTTCAGTGCTTATCATCAATGCGCGGTTGAGCGAGAAGTCGTCTAAAGGATATAAGTTGGTTTCTAAATTAATGAAGCAAACTTTAAAAAAGGTTAGTTTGATTGCAGCACAAACAAAGAAAGATGCAGATCGCTTTATTTCATTTGGTGCAGATAAAGCTAAGGTTGTTGTCTCAGGAAATTTAAAATTTGATATCACAATACCACACAGCATTACAGAACAGGCTGAGTCATTAAAACGTTATTTTTCTGTGAGCCGTCCGATATGGATTGCGGCTAGTACTCAAGAAGGTGAAGAAGAAATAATTTTAAAAGCGCATAAATCAGTGTTGAAAAAACATCCTGATGCAATTTTAATTCTAGCTCCACGACATCCAGAAAGAGTGTCTAAAGTGATGGCATTATGTGATGCAGCAGATTTGAAATATGTTAGGCGTACTGAACAAAGGAAATTTTCCCCTGAATTTAACGTGTATATTCTGGATACTTTAGGAGAGTTGCAGTTACACTATGCAGCATCTCAAGTTGCGTTTGTTGGAGGTAGTTTAGTTAAAACAGGCGGACAAAATATGATGGAGCCGGCAAGTTTAGGGCTGCCTGTAATTTCAGGACAGTACACTTTTAATTTTACTGAAATCTCTGAGTTACTTTCTGAGCAAGAAGCGTTGATTACAGTGTCTAATGATCGAGAATTGGCAGATGAAATTTGTGACTTATTAAGTGATGCTAATCGTAGACATAATATTGGGGAAAAAGGGCGAAAAGTGATTGATTTAAATAAGGGAAATATCAATGGCTTAATGGAAGTAATTAAACCCTATTTATCAGAAATTGAAACTTATTAATAAGAAGTTATCTAATTGAATAACTTCAGACTAAACAAATTTATTATATTAAGATTTAAATATTGCAGGAGATTAATTATGAAAAAAATATTAACAAGCATAGC
>JBFIIJ010000390.1:0-2646 GCA_041601315.1 Gammaproteobacteria bacterium | reverse complement strand
GAAGAGCCAAAAACCAATCTCCAATCAAGGTTTTTATATAAAAAAGAGCTTGCTGAATTTAGTGGGCGACTTTGGTCTATAGAGGCAACACCAACGAATACATACATCGCTGAACGTCGCACCATTTTGCCATATGCTACCGTTATTGTCGGGGTTTTATTAGTCATCCTTCTTACAATTTACACTTTTGTCATTATGCGTCATTCCGAGCTAGTTGAAAAAACAGTATTGGAACGAACTAAAGACTTACATGATGCCAAGAAAAAGCTGGAAGCATTGTCGCGCACAGACGGTTTAACCAACATAGGCAATCGAAGAGACTTTGATGAAACTCTGGAAAAAGAGTGGCACAGAGCAATGCGCGATAAACTACCACTATCAATTCTGATGATCGATATTGACCATTTCAAACTATTTAATGATAAATACGGTCACGCAGCTGGTGATAATTGCTTAAAAGATATTGCCCACGCAATGGAAAAAACACTTAGACGATCGACAGATAAAGTGACACGGTACGGTGGTGAAGAGTTTGTAATTATTTTACCTAACACTAAAAATGCTTTGCCTTTTGCAGAAGATTGTCGACTTAATATTGAAAAACTTAGAATTCATCATGAAGATTCAGTTACATCAAAATACGTGACCATAAGCATAGGTGTCACGACTATTATTCCTGAATTACATTCAGAACTAATCGAATTCATAAGTAGTGCTGATAGAGCCTTGTATAAAGCAAAAGAAAATGGTCGCAACAAAGTTATTAAAAGCGAAATTAAAAATAACGAATACGAAAAATTAGAGTAAGATTTATTTTAATTGTTATTTTAATCTATGACTCGGCTTTAATTCTAATCACATTTCTATAACCTCTAGCCAACATATTGCCACGACGACCTCGTTCACCAACATAATATTCCTGATCAGATGATTTAAGAGTTGTATGTCTTTGACCGGAATAAACAACCAGGTTATCGGTTTCTCCCATTACCGTCATGGCAACAACATATTCTTCGCGTGTTTTTAGTTTTGCAGGTGGTATTTGAATAATCTTTAATCCTTTACCTTTTGGTAACAATGTCAATTCACTGATTGGAAACATTAACATTCGTCCTATAGATGTCACTGCGGCAACCCAATCATTTTTTATGTCATTCACTTTACTTGGTGCTAATGCTTTAGCACCTTTTGGCACGGATATTATGGCCTTACCATTTCTGTTCTTTGTATAAACATCTTCCAACTTAACCATAAAACCATAACCGGCATCTGATCCGACAAGATAAATCGAATCAGGATCGCCAGCCATAACACCTTCAAAAGTAACGCCATCAGGTGGCGTTAATCGTGCAGAAATAGGTTCACCTAAACTTCTTGCTGACGGCAATGAATGTGAAGGTAAGGAATAAAACCGACCACTTGAATCAATAAAAACCGCGAGCTGATTACTTCTCCCTAAACTCGCCTGTTTATAACTATCACCACTTTTATAGCTTAGTGATTCTGGATCAACTTCATGACCTTTCGCTGCTCTAACCCAACCTTTGTCTGAAAGAATAATGGTAACGGGTTCTGTAGGGATAAGACTATTCTGATCAATTGCTTTCGCTTCCGTACCTTCTTTTAATGGAGATTTTCGAACATCACCAAATTCTTTTGCGTCCGCTTCAATTTCTTTTCTGACTAGCGTTTTTAAGCGTGCAGCAGAACCTAATGTCTTATCAAGCTCTTTACGTTCCGCGCTTAACTCATCAAGTTCACCTTTAATTTTTATTTCTTCAAGCTTGGCTAACTTGCGTAACTTTAAATCAAGCACAGCATCTGCCTGAATATCGCTTAACTTAAAGCGCTTCATTAATACTGCTTTAGGATTATCTTCTTCACGTATGATTTTTATTACTTCATCAATATTCAGGTAGGCAATCATCAAACCTTCAAGCACATGAATCTGGGCAAGTACTTTATCCAGTCGGTATTGCAACCTTCTGCGAACCGTTTCAGTCCTGTATTCCAGCCATTCTTTTAAGATTCCTCTTAAATCTTTAACTTGAGGACGACCATTCAAACCGATGATGTTTAAATTGACACGATAGCTGCGTTCAAGATCCGTGGTGGCATAAAGATGTAACATCAACTCTTCTAGATTAATCCGATTAGAACGAGGAATCAGGATAAGTCTGATTGGATTTTCATGATCAGATTCATCACGTAGATCTTCTAGCATTGGCAATTTCTTCGCCTGCATTTGAGCTGCTATTTGTTCAAGAATTTTACTACCCGAACTTTGATGAGGAAGCGCCGTTATAACAATATTGCCTTCTTCCTTTTCCCAAATTGCACGCATCTTGATAGAACCATTTCCCGTTTCATACATTTCCTGTATCTCAGCTTTGGGAGTAATGATTTCAGCTTTTGTTGGATAATCTGGGCCTTTAATATGTTCGCAAAGCTCTTTTACCGTACTCTTGGGTGCTTCTAATAATCGAATACAAGCACTCGCGACTTCTTTAAGATTGTGTGGAGGGATATCTGTCGCCATACCAACGGCAATACCCGTTGTGCCATTCAAAAGAATATTAGGTAAGCGTGCAGGTAATACCTTGGGTTCCTCCAATGTACCATCAAAATTAGGTGCCCAATCAACTG
>JBFIIJ010000389.1:0-2648 GCA_041601315.1 Gammaproteobacteria bacterium | reverse complement strand
CGAAATGGATAAAAAGAAGGATGAAGCTTTGAATCTTCGTGTAGGAGGCCCAGCGGTGATTGTCGGTGAAGGGACAATGATGATGCCTCCAAATGAATAGCATTCTGATTTAACACGCATTTCCCAGTATTTCCTCACAAAAAGTGAAATCTTTCGCGTGGCACATTTAGTGCTAGTTTTTCACTATGATAAAGATTTCTAAAAGCAGTCTTATTCTGTTTCTTGGATTAATCACCTCTCCATTATTGCTTAATGCTGAGCAAGGTTTAATCGTACCTAAAAATGGTACGGTATACCACGCATTGCTGGATGGGTTAAAATTACTTGCGGTCGGTGATATCGAACAATGGATAAGCAGTTCTTGCGATGGCATCCGCCTTTGTAGTAACACTGCTGACACTAATCATATTCGAAATCATAGAGCAAAATTACAGGAAAAAATCGCGACTAGTTGTTTAAAAAAAGGTGGTGATGCTTTGGAAATCGATCACGTTGTCGGAAATCCAGAGATCGATATAGCCGTTAAAATATATCTGGTTTGTGGTGAAAATGATCCGCCAAGATTTTACTCATTAAGGCGTACGATGGACTTCTGGTTTTTTATTAGTTTGTAATAATATTGAATTTAGTCTAGCTGACAATTACCGACTATTCTTAAAAATAGACGTCGTTTATCATTTAGTGAATAAAAATTTTGTGTATTAATCGTAATTGATTCGAGAACAACTTTTGAATCATCTTCTCTAACGGAAAATATCCATGATTGATTGTTAATCTTTGTTGTGACCAATCTTGATATCTTCAGATCCAGTTTTCTGGGGCCTTCGTCATCAGGAAACATTACTGTTTTCAAACAACTTTTAAAGTTTCCCCAATTAAAATTACCTAACTCATCAATATCTTTATGCAGATAGAATTTTCGATTATCAAAAGAAGCTTCTTCCGCATGTATTGTTACAGGTGTTAATATTGATATAAGAAAAAAAGCGATTAAGAGACGCATACTAAAATTAACTTATTAGGAAGAAAATTATTCAATTGTTCTATATCATATCACCAGTTATAAAAGTAATACTGAAAATATATAAAAGGAATAATCCATATTATGAATGCTGAATGTGTTGATGTCGTTATTTCCCCTGTTCATGGAATGGATGTGTTATCCAAGGTAGAAGTAAGCCGTTTACTGGATACCAGTAAGACGGGTTTATATAGTACATTCAGAAATTGTTCGTTAGCTGTTTTAAACAGTGGCGTGGCTATTGATGATAGTAAACAGTTGTTTGATAAATATGCCTCATTCGACATACGTATTATTCAAGTGGAAAGAGGCATAAAACTACATTTAATTGCCGCGCCTCCGACATCTTTTGTCGATGGAAAAATTATTCGTGGTATCAAAGAACATCTTTATGCTGTGCTTAGAGATATTATTTATATCTTTGATGAAATTAAAGATCACAAAAATGTTGATCTAAATACCTCAGAAGGCATTAGTAATGCTGTTTTTCATATCTTGCGTAATGCAGATGTTTTGCAAGCTGGTGTTGACCCTAATCTTGTTGTTTGTTGGGGTGGACATGCAATTGGTCGAGAAGAGTATGAGTATTGCAAGGAAGTTGGTTACGAATTAGGTTTAAGAGGTTTTGATATTTGTACCGGGTGTGGTCCTGGCGCCATGAAAGCACCAATGAAGGGAGCCAATGTTGCTCATGCAAAACAACGTATTCAAAAAGGAGTCTATCTGGGTATTACCGAGCCAGGAATTATTGCTGCAGAATCTCCTAATCCGATTGTTAATCAATTGGTTATTATGCCGGATATTGAAAAGCGTCTTGAAGCTTTTGTTCGTTGTGGGCATGCCATTATCGTTTTTCCAGGCGGCGTCGGTACTGCGGAAGAAATTTTATACCTATTAGGAATATTGTTACATCCAGACAATGAACGAATTCCTTTTCCGTTAATCTTTACTGGACCAGAGTCATCCAGATCTTATTTTGAAAAGATTAATGATTTTATATCAACGACATTGGGCTCCGAAGCACAAAAGTTGTATCAAATTATTATTGATGATCAAATTTCAGTTGCAAGAGAAGTAAAAAAAGGCATTGCTGAAGTTAAAGAATTTCGAATAGAACATGGCGATGCATTTTATTTCAACTGGTTGTTAAAAATAAAACAAGACTTCCAGTTTCCGTTTATTGCAAATCATGAAAACATGAGTGCATTGGAATTGTATCAAGGAATGGAATCACATAAATTAGCTGCAAATTTACGACGTGCATTCTCTGGCATAGTTGCTGGTAATGTGAAAAGTGAAAGCATGCAATTAATAGAAGAATGCGGTTTATTCGAGATTAATGGCGATAAACACATCATGGATGCAATGGATAAACTCTTGCGAGCATTTATTAAACAAAAACGAATGAAGATTTCTTCTGAAAGTTATAATCCTTGTTACAAGATTGTTCGGTAAGAAATAAAATACACAGACAAAGTTATGATTAAAAATTAATTAGCTTTAATAGAAATATTATTAATCTAATGAATTAATCTTTCTGCTTCGGGTAAGATTTCTTGTAATATTTTTTCACCATTTTCATGTTCAACTAATCCTACTAGAATATAATTTCGCCACTGTTCTCCTT
>JBFIIJ010000388.1:0-2659 GCA_041601315.1 Gammaproteobacteria bacterium | reverse complement strand
CGGGCTTGAAGTATTTAACTTGCTTAATGAGTGGACAAAAAAACAATGGCATCAAGAATGCTGGCAACCACACATATCAGATAGTTTTAAAGAATTAAAAAACAGTTATAGTGATACCCAACAGATGGGACTTGACCGATGGTTAGCAATGATTGCATGTTGGGAAGAACATCAGTCTGCTTTGTGTTTGATTGGTTGTGGAACAGCATTAACTATCGACTTAATAAATTCTGAAGGGCAACATCTTGGGGGATATATTGTTCCTGGTATTGAGTTAATGCAAAGAGCATTAATTAATAACACAGAACAAATCAATGTGGTTATAAATAATAAGCCATCACTTGATTATGCTAAAGATACTCAAACCGCTGTTAATAATGGTGCTTTTTTAGCAACAGTATCAATGATAGAAAGTGTGGTAGATAAATTTTCCAACGAATTAAGTACTAAACCGATATGTATAATATCCGGCGGTATGGCAAAAATAATTAAACCTTTATTGAGTCATCAATTTCAATATGAACCGAATCTGGTAATTAAAGGACTATCAATTCTTCACAAGGTTTACCAATGAAGTGGTTTTTTATATTATTGTTATTAGCGAATGTCATTTATCTGGGGTGGGAGATAGACCGTGATGCGAGATTAAATCGCGTTAATGTTGCTTCAGCGATTAGAGTACCGGCGGGAACACAAAAGCTTGTATTATTAAATGAACTTGAGACTCTGCCAGAAAGAAGGAGTCATATTAAGCTTGATAACGAACTTTCCGTCGAAAATTTTAATTCAGAACCTGTATTACCAATAGAATTAAATCCAAATACAGAGCAAATGATGAAGTCGCTTTTAACCGAAGAGTCGATTACGACACTAAATGATGAAATAGAGCAATTTACGGATCAGGAAGAAAACGTTACTGCTGATACATCCGCAGAATTTCTGGATTCAATACCTGCAAAAACAATCTGTTATACGTATGGCCCCATTCCGAATGTGGAAGAATCTGATTTATTATCAAAATGGCTTGATGAAAGGGGTATTTCATTTAAGCAAAGGCAAACAGATGAGAAAGGAAATCAATTGTTCTGGGTCTATCTGGCGCCAAGAGATTCACTTGAACAAGCTAAGGCCGCAATGAAAGATCTCGAACAAAAAGGTGTAAAGGACATGAGATTGATCAGGGAAGGCGATCTTTTGAATGCTATTTCTTTAGGTCTGTTTTCCAGTCAGGCGTCGGTAAACCGTCGTTTAAACGAGATTAAGACAAAAGGTTATCAATCAGTCGTCGTGCCGTATTCTGGAGGTAAGAAGATATATTGGTTTGACGTAAGTATTGTGCAAAACTCCGATTACGTGGATGATCTATTCACTGGATTTCCAGCAAGATTTAATGCTCTACCTGTCGATTGCAATGCAATTGCTATGCATTAAGGAAATCCTTAGAATAGCGCACAAAATTTCACAAATTTGTATTTATATAAAGAATACATTGAGGCAATGAAACTTCATTGCCCCGATAGTTAAATGGTATAACCGGTGATTTGTAATCACCTATTGGGGGTTCGATTCCCTCTCGGGGCTCCAATTTTTGGAAGGTTAAGCAAAAAGGCTAATCAATTCACTATTAAATGGAACTATCAATGACTTTTTATAAAACGATTATCTCAATACTTCTGAGTTCTGTTTTTTGTTTTTCCTATGTTTTTGCACAAACATCGTACGGTGATATCCAGCTTTTAATTAATGAGGGCCAATATAAAGAAGCCTTAAAATTAACGGATGATCAATTATCTCGGAACAAGTCAGATATAAAATTACAATTTATGAAGGGTTTGATACTAACTCGCATGGATAGGTACAGTGATGCTGAAGAAGTATTTATTCAATTAACAAAAGAAAATCCTGAATTACCCGAGCCATTCAATAATCTCGCGGTTGTTTATGCCGCACAGGGCAAATATACAGAAGCTTCAGAAGCGCTTAAAAGCGCGATCAACACACATCCGAGTTATGCCACAGCGCATGAGAACTTAGGGGATATATACGCAAAAATGGCTAGTCGCGCCTATAATCAGGCACTGGAACTGGATACTAGTAATACGACAGCTAGAGAAAAACTATCACTTGTTAATGAATTAATTTCTGCCCCAGCCGTATCAAAGTCAGAAAAAACGGTGGTCGCAACGGCTGCTCCTGAACCAAAACCAGTTCCTGTGCCAAAGCCAGAAACTAAGACTGTAGTGCAAGAACCAGAAATTATTACAGTTCCTGTGAAACCTGAGCCAAAACAGGTAGAAGTTCAGGAACCAGCGGTAGCCGCACCTGTGAAAGAAGTAGATCCTGAAGTAGAAATAGCAAAAAATAGAAATGCAGTTGAGCTGGCGATTAAAAATTGGGCAAATGTCTGGTCTGCTCAGGATGTTGATAGCTATGTTGCCAGTTATGCTAAAGAATTTGTGCCGCCGAAGGGTCTGAGTCGGACAGCCTGGGAAAAAGAGCGTCGTGTGCGTTTACGAAAGCCACGGTTTATTAAAGTGTCGTTATCTGATATGAAGATCAATCTTCATGGAAAAGACTATGCTGAAATAAGATTTACTCAAAGTTATCAGTCAGATACTTATGGTGATAAGGTTAAAAAGGAAATACTAATGCGTAAAGT
>JBFIIJ010000387.1:0-2659 GCA_041601315.1 Gammaproteobacteria bacterium | reverse complement strand
TGAAGAAGCTTTTAAAGAACACCTGGGTGTCAAATACGCAATTGCCACCTCTAGTTGCACCGGTGCATTACATATGGGGATGGCTGCATTGGGAATCGGCCCTGGTGATGAAGTGATCATGGCCGACACTAATTGGATTGCTACAGCATCACCAATAGTCCATTTGGGAGCTAATCCAGTTTTTGTGGATATTCTTTCTGATAGCTGGTGTATTGATCCAGATCAGATCGAAGCCGCAATTACATCCAGAACTAAAGCCATTGTCGCAGTTCACTTGTACGGCAACCTATGTGATATGGAGCGTCTGCTTGCAATCGGTAACAAGTATGGGATACCAGTTATTGAAGATGCGGCAGAGGCAATCGGATCTATATATCATGACCAGCGTGCAGGTAGCATGGGTAAGTTTGGAAGTTTTTCATTTCATGGGACTAAGACGCTTACTACTGGTGAAGGAGGTATGTTTGTCACTAACGATGCGGATCTTTACGAAACTGTCCTTACACTATCTAATCATGGTCGCGCAAGAAACCAAAAAAAACAATTTTGGCCTGACATGGTTGGTTTCAAATATAAAATGTCTAATATTCAAGCAGCAATTGGATGCGGGCAGATGGAGCGAATAGATGAATTAATTAGTCGAAAACGTGAAATTCTGAAGTATTATCGTGATCGCATTGAGTTATTTAAAGGGGTTGAAATGAATCCTGAACCAGAAGGTACGGTGAATGGGGCGTGGATGCCAACAGTTGTGTTTGATGAAGGACTTGGTGTTACACGTGAAATGTTGATAGATGAATTTTTGAAAGAAGATATTGATGCAAGAGTATTTTTTTGGCAGTTGAGCTCACTCGATATATTTCAGAATAAACCTGAAAATATTAATGCTGCCAGTATTGCTAAAAGAGCCATAAATATACCTGGGTATTATGATATTACATGTGAAGAGCAACAACGAGTGATAAATGTAATTAAGAGCTTTATCTAGGAACAGTTTTATATCAACGGATACTTGGTGACTTATTATGACTAAAAATATAAATGAAATTAGAGAATATTGGGATAATCGGGCAAAAGAGCACACATTGGATTTACAAGGTACCACCAATGATCTTTACTTGCGTGAATTGGAAATAAGGACTGTTGAGAATAAAATTCGAGGATTTGGATTGAGTGCTGGCGCATCACTGATCGATATAGGTTGTGGTGATGGTTATTCAACTATGCGACTTGCAAGAGCTTTCCCTGATTATAATTTTACTGGTATTGATTACAGTGAAAGCATGATTGCTAATGCTCTTAAGCGACGAGATAAAGATGTATATCTAAAAAGTAATATACAATTTAAAGTTGTTGATGTTCTAAATTTAGATAATGCCTTAGCCAATGCTACTTTTGATGTTGCAATAACAATGCGTGTTTTGATTAACTTGCCTGAATTATCACAGCAACAAACAGCGATAAAAAATATTTCCAATAAATGCACCCAAAATGGTCATTATATTGCGGTTGAAAACTTTATGGCTGGTCAGCGTAACATGAATAAGTTACGTGATAGTCTGGAGCTCCCGGAAATTCCTGTTCGATGGCATAATAGGTTCTTTGAAGAGGAAGATTTTAGAAGCGCTGCTGAAGCTAATTTTAATAGCCTAATGTTTATAGATTTTGCAAGTAGTTACTATTATGTTACACGAGGTATTTATTCGAAGATGTGTCAATTACAAGGTGTTGAACCATCTTATGAGCATGATTTATATCGTGTTGCTCTCGAATTGCCATATCAAGGAGAATACTGCCCTATTCGCATGGTAATAATGGAAAAATAATAATGTCAGAAAAAACAAAATTTGAAATGGAACGAGCCCTGAATATTGAGAATCTAGGTAAAGACGATATTCTTAAGAAGAAAACAAATGCTTGGATTTTTGAAACCTCAAAGTATAAATACTCTTATAATTATTCTTGGATGGATAGACCAATCATTCAGTATCCTCAAGACATGGTTGCCATGCATGAAATCATATGGTCAGTAAAGCCTGATCTGATTATCGAAACGGGAATCGCTCATGGAGGGTCACTGATTTTCAGTGCATCAATGTTAGCATTATTGGATTATTGTGATGCCGTTGAAAATAAAGAAATGATAGATCCAAACAAACCGAATCGACGTGTTTTAGGGATTGATATTGATATACGAACTCATAATAGATCTGCGATTGAAAAACATCCCATGTCTAACCGCATAGATATGATACAAGGTTCATCTATTTCATCAGATGTAATTGAACGAGTTCATGAAAAAGCAAGTGAGTTTCAACGTATATTAGTATGCCTTGATTCAAATCATACCCATGAACATGTGTTGGCAGAGTTAGAAGCATATGCTTCATTGACAAGTATCGGTAGCTATTGTGTTGTATTCGATACTATTGTAGAAGACATACCTGACCAAATGTTTCCTGACCGTCCTTGGGGGAAAGGAAATAACCCAAAAACTGCAGTTTGGAAATTTCTTGAAGATCATCCGAAGTTCGAAATTGACAGAAGTATTCAAGACAAGCTGTTAATCACGGTTGCTCCCGATGGCTACCTAAAGCGAGTGAAATAATCTAACTATTTGATTCAAGAAATGTCCGTAAAAAAGAATTTACTTGCCAAC
>JBFIIJ010000386.1:0-2671 GCA_041601315.1 Gammaproteobacteria bacterium | reverse complement strand
CATAAAAACGCGCTAATGAATACATGAAAAAAGAACAACGCCCCTATGCATTTATTATGCAAAAAGGCACCGTTGCACCGGAAGAATTAAAAAAGAATCCGGTAAAAGATATTTCAAAAAGAAAAACAGAATATCGTTCGTCACATAATCCAGATGCAACAATTACGAATCGACATGATGCATTACAACGTATCATTAAAAACACGCCTGAAGATAAAACGCTTTTAATAGCCACGACGGGATTCACTGGCCGCGAGTTATTCGCTATTAATGATCGCGCAAATCAAATTTATATGGTCGGCTCAATGGGCTGCGCTTCTTCATTGGGATTGGGTGTCGCTTTAGCCAGACCGGATTTAAAGGTGGTTATAATCGATGGTGATGGCGCCGGCTTAATGCGCATGGGAAATTTCGCAACAATAGGAAGTTATGCTGGTAACAATTTAATTCATATCTTATTAGACAATGAAGTGCATGACTCTACAGGCTCACAAGCGACTGTGGCCGGTAATATCAATTTTGCAAAAATTGCAGAAGCAACCGGTTACAGTGTTTCTTTAACAGGTAATGAAATAGAATTAATTGATGAACTATTCGCATTAGAAGTAGATGAAGGTCCTGTTTTTGGTCATTTAAAAATCAGTTCCGGTACAATGGAAAACTTACCAAGGCCAACGGTAACACCAAATGAAGTTTTGAAAAGGTTAATGCAACATATTAAAAGCAATTTTACATCATGAGCATATTACTGAACCCAGGACCTGTCGTTTTAAGTGAACGCGTCAGAAAAGCACTGACAAAACCTGACCTTTGTCATCGTGAACAGGAATTCATTGATCTACAAAACAAGATCAAAAACGACCTATTGGAGGTTTATCATCTGCCTGTTGATAAATGGGCGGGTATAGTTTTTACTGGATCTGGCACATCAGCAATGGAAGCCATGATGACCAGTCTTGTTCCAGCACACGGTAAAGTCCTAATTATAGAGAATGGAGTTTATGGCGAACGTTTAACAAAGATTGCCAAAATACATGACATTGCCCATGTCGTACTTCATCACGAATGGGGCGATGAAATCGATTTACAAAAACTCGAAGGTGAACTGCAATATCACGAAGAATTATCACACGTTGCCGTTGTACATCATGAAACAACAACTGGTCGTTTAAATAACATCGACGCGATTGCCGAACTTTGTAAAAAGCATGGCAATGTTCCGATATTACTCGATGGTGTCAGTAGCTTTGCTGCCGAAGAAATAAAATTTGATGAATGGAATATCGCGGCCTGCGCTGCAACTGCAAACAAATGTTGTCATGCTGTACCGGGTACATCCTTTGTTATTGCGAACAGAGAAGCAATGGCGCAAATGTCAGCAACTCCAGCACGCACGCTCTATCTTGATTTAGTCACTTACCTAAAGAATCAAGATAACAACGGCACCCCGTTCACCCAATCCATACAAACCTTTTATGCCTTGGCCGAGGCATTAGATGAATTAAATGACAACGGTGGCTGGCAAAAACGCCAAAAAAAATATTGGAAACTCATGGAAATTGTTCGAGATGGTTTAGAAAAACTAAACATCAAACCTCTGTTCAATAAAGCTGATTGCTCCTGTGTTCTCAATGCATTCCATCTGCCAGAAGGTGTAAGTTACGAAACACTACACGACAAACTAAAAGCCGCCAGCTTCATCATCTATGCCGGACAAGGTGGCTTTTCAAAGTCTTTATTCAGAATTTCTTGCATGGGAGAAATCAGTGAAAGTGATATGAAACGATTTGTTGTTGAAATGGGAAAGATCGTCAATTCTTAAATTCTTTTAACTTCATTGAATCAACTTTATAGAGCAATACCCCCTCTTTTTTGGACAATTGAATAATTATGCTAGACTCCGCGCACCGAAAACAATGTGTCGCCTGTTTTCAGAATAATTAAATGTATTTCGTCTTAATCTGTATCACTTATATAGATTATTATTTTAAGTAATTTAAATATGGAGAATGTTATGGCTGTAGCTAAGAAAACTGTTATTAAAAATACTGCTTTGGTTAAAACAACTGAAACTGCACTTGCTAATCTGGAAACAGCAAATGCTAATGCTGAGAAAGCATTAGCAGCAGCAACTAAAAAAAATAAACAATCATCAGCAGAAGGAAAACGTCTTAGCAAAAAACGCGTTGCTTTGATTAAACGTAATAAAACAGCCGCATTAAGATTAAAGAAAGACCCTGTTGCAGCAAATAAAAAAGCATTGAATGATATCGCGAAAGAATTAGCGGCAGTTAGAAAAGATGCTGCTAAAAATAAAATCGTTCGAGCTGCTGATTATGCAGAATTGTCTGATTTACGTATTAGCTGCCGTCGATTAGCAGCTTACACAAAAGCAATTACTGCAGCTGACAAAGTTTTGAATAAACCAAAGAAAAAAGTCAGAAGACGTAAGAAAAAATCTGCTTAATATCGTTGGATTAATTTAGGTGGCGCACTAATAGTGCGTCGCTTATTTAAGATAACCAGTTTAAGACTCAACTGGTAATAATTAGAATAGAATTACTTACTACTGTCTTCTTTTGCTTCTGTTTGTTGTTCCAGAAGTTCGACCACTTTTTCAAATAACTTATACGGGTTAAACGGTTTAACCACATAGTGTTTAATACCCGCT
>JBFIIJ010000385.1:0-2675 GCA_041601315.1 Gammaproteobacteria bacterium | reverse complement strand
GGTACGGTGCAGATTCAACTCCCGGTACGCCAGGGTCAATTGAAGCTGACCGAATCCAAATTTTATCGGGTATCCGGCAACACAAGGTAAATAATGCTGTTCATGATACCGACATTAAAATGAACTTTAAGTCTCCAGAAATCAGGCCATTCATGCAAAATTTTCGATGTTTTATCATCAGGAAAAATAACACCAACACCATCCTTTAAAGTCCATCCAGAAATGCTAATGGGAAATAGCATAGCCCACCTTAAAGCATCCTCATTTATTGAAACTACGAGAAAATGCTTTTCAAGTAACTCTCCGAAGAGGATATAGATGCCCGCACTAAGGCTTAGAAAAACGAACTCATAGCTGACAAAGAAAACCCTTAAATAGTAGAACGCTTTCATTAATGTTTCATATCTCTTTCGTTTGACACTTTATCAAACTGGGATTTTGCCTTTACGGCAAGTTCTTGTGGCTCTGGCTCTTTCTCATGAAGAAAACTTTTTTGGGTGTCACTTGTTTTTATAACTACTTCATCGCCGTTTTCAACGCCAACTACTTTACCTCGCCCATATCCATCCGCAGCCATAAGGATGGCGGCATCGCCTATCGCAGGAACCTCTTCAGGTTCATAGTCTGGCGACTCCATGATCCTATCCATTAATTCAACTATTCTTGATTTCAGACCTTTTGGCTTAGAAGTCTGTTCTTTGATTGCTACTTCAGATGCATTTCTGCTATCAATATACTCATTTAGGCTACCCCACAAGCGGCCGAACAATGGGTTTGGTGGGTAAACTGTTGCGGAAAACTCTGTAAAATGACTCAGTCTTTTTAGCCGACTAGTGAACGCTCTGTAATCGGATATTGGCTCGACATCACAAGCGACCATAAAACCATCAAATGCGGCTTCAATTACAGACTTGAATCGCCGAGGAAATACATCTTCTTGTATTCCATTCCATACATGCAAAAACGCTATACCTGAGCATTCGGGCAGATATACAAAAGATGAACTAGCCTCAAGCAGGTTGGGAACATCAGTCTCTACTTGTGAGCGACTAATTTCATCAATAACTTTTGCGTGACCATCCTTTGCATACTTAGACAGCTTTCCGAAGACATATGGAAATTCATCATTCCTATTGTCCTCGATATCAGTAATAGTCCAGTCGAATTTCCCTACCGTGATGATAGGAGCGTTCGTCATTGCATCCATCAAACTTTTTTGATCGAGGTTTATTTTAACGACTCGCCCAAGATAATATCGACCTCTTCTCATCGGATATCCCTATACTTCTAAAAAATTCTAACGCCCCGCTAAACGGCGAGCGTTAGCGGGTCCAGTGGAGGCCGCGCTTTTTGTGGCCGGAACGTATTTGAGCGGTTTGTTAGGGGTAATTTGGCACATTTTCAGGGAATACGACTCGCTCATATTTTGATCTAAGTAAATCTTCAAGCGTAAAAATTGGAAGATGTCCACCAGAGCTCTCATACATAATACGATTAAATCTATTAAAATCTTTTGTGTTATCTGTAACAAGAAATGAATTAGCATTCCATGCGCAAAGAAAGATAAGAGCATCATTTGCCTGTTTTCTGGCTGAGCTACCCCCTGCACCCTCTTTCTCCATCCACTCTATCAAATTATGGCGTGCGCCGTACCACTCGTGTTCTTCAGGTATATATAAATATTTCTTTCCTGATTTATCCGATCCAATAGGGTCTTTTGTATCAATTGATGAGCCAGAAACCTTAATAAAATCTCGACTCATATAAAGATCGATGGCCAGCTCTTGCTGATTTGAACTAGCTTTAGCTCTAGGCCCAAAACCAACCTCTAAGAGAGAAATTGCAGCAATATAGGTTGAATAAAATTCACCTGCCTCTTCAACTAAATCTGAAACAGACTGATCCTCAGACATTTCATTCAAGATGCATGAATCTAAAAACATTCTTCTATTTCGCATGAAGAAATAGGATGACTGCTCACAGCTTGAATGTAGCTCCATACCAACCCCACACGAGCGCCTTGTTAAAGGTCATACTTCCTCCATTGGATAGAGAGTAAAACCGGAATATTTATTCTTGTGTTCTAAAGGCATTTCATGAGCCACCTTTACGATCAGGCTGTAGTCAGGGAGCGCTTTACCTTCAAGCTCTGGCTCTTTAAGCAACCGCGCCATTGCTGCATTTGATGCCTCTTCTTCAGTTTCTGCCTCTACACGACGGGAAGCAAAGAAACCTGCGGGCTGCAACTTACCGTCAACTTCTAATTCGAAGTTCTCTCCTTGGACAAATACTACGAAATTCTTCATGTGACCTTTAACGCTCCGCTAAACGGCGAGCGTTAGCGAGTCCGGTGGAGGCTGCGCCTTTTGCAGCCGGAACGAATTTAAGCGGCTTGTTATGTTTTTTGCTGCTCATATTCGTCCCAGCTAGCGAAGCCGATAGGTCTTTTGGGTTGTTCGATATTCTCTCGTTTCATTGCAACCAGAAGAATACTAATTTGGGAAACGTGCTGAATGAGTTCCACTGGCTCGCCCAGCTCATTCTTTCCATGAAACGAAATCAAAGACGGATTCCAATAACCAATATCTTCAACGTGAAAGGTAACCGCTTGTCCAAAGTTTACCAACCTTGCACCAACTTCATGCTCATCATCTAGCGATTTATGAAAGTCATTT
>JBFIIJ010000384.1:0-2685 GCA_041601315.1 Gammaproteobacteria bacterium | reverse complement strand
TTTCGTTTTCTGACCATAGTGTTGCATTGACTTCTTTATTAAGAATGGACAGTTTTGCTGAAACGGCACCGATGTTTTCAAAGTTAATTCTTATATTGCTTGTCCATAATTGTTCTTCACTATTTTTTTGTTTTGATTCTCTGTCGCCTTGTATATTAAGTTCCAGTAAATCAATGTTATGTTTGTCTTTGACCGGCATTTCGATAGACCATAGCGGAGATTGATTGTCATGAGTCACTATCGCTTTTGATTGATTTACTTCTAATCGAGCTATAGATGACTCAATTTGTTTGTTGGCAGATTCAATATTAGCCTTTAAATTAAGGTCTATTGCCTTAGTTGTATTATTTTTTGTCGCCGTAGAATTTTTCTCTGCTACGGATTCTGCGATTTGATTTTGTCGGACAAAAATACTTTCTTCGCTTTCCGTACTCTGTGTATATTTGGAAATAATATTTGATAGTTGTAATAAATTTGATTTCAAATCTTTTGCAATGCCTTGAGAGTTTGCTTGTAGTGATGAGCTTGATGAAGTCGGCTTTTCTGAATGCCCTGATGATTTTAAAAGCAACTCCGATTTTTTATCTATTACATCCGTCAGTAGTTTTGCTTCAAGAAATATCCCTGAATTTTTTATTGCAGTTTTTAAACCTGATTCATTATTTAAATTGGTTTTTGTCGGCAGGTGCTCAATTAACTTTTTGAATTGCTGCTCAATGGGCATAGGAAAAATTTTCACTGCCTCTTTAGCATTACTCGATACTTGTGTTAATAAGTTCGTTAATTTTTCCATGCCCGCCTGTTTTGGCATGCTTTCTCTAAGTAATTGTTGTTTTATTTCATGAGCTACCTTTGGTGAGCTTTGCTGTAAGACTTTAAGAACAGTCGGATTACCTTGTTTTTCTACAACAAGTTTTAATTGTTCCCCTACATTGAGTGGTTTGTCTGGTGTCGTTTTCGCTTCAATTTTTTGATTTCCAATTTGTAAAATAAAGCTGTCTGCTGATTTACGTTCAGTGACAGCCGCATTGAGAATTTGACCGACAAACCATTGAGACAAGTTTAACTGTGCCGTTTTTACTGATAACGGGGTAGGTAGAACTGCCATTTGAATATCCATTACCCGTTAGCGTCATTTTGGCATGAAACTTGACCTGTTTTTTGTACTTTTTATTGCTTTGGAGCAGTAGTTTGGCAGAACGAAGGCTATGGTTTGTAAGGAGAAATGGTGAAATAAAGGGCCCATTTCTCACTGCGCAAATAACAAGAAATATCCTGCTCGGACGTTTAAGTTCTGAGGATGAAATAAGTATTGATGAGCATAACTGGCAAAACATTGCCCGACATCGTGAGCTTTATCCTGATGTTATGAAGGATACGCCTGTCGATAAAGAAAAATTAGAGATAGCAAAAATACAGGTAGATGAACGTATTACTGAAAATCGGCAACAAAAAGCAGCTATGGCACAGGAACGACGCCGAACCAGAGAGCGACGAGGTAATGAATCGGAGCTGATGTTAGTGCATAGGGAAAATAGAAAAGAACTGAATGAAGTTTATAAAAATATTATCAAACGTCCAAAATTGCCGACTATTTCAATATTTTTTTCTGTAGCCGTCATTATTATTTTCGGTTTTATTTTAAAACCAGAACAACAGGGAGATAAAAACGATTGCTCTACACCGGCAAGCGTAGCGGTAAACTGGAGTAATTGTCATTTTATAAACTTGAATGCAGAAAACCAGAATCTTGAATCGGCTATTTTAACGGATGCAATAATGAATGAATCAAATCTTCTCGGCGTAAATCTTTCTGGTTCAGATATGGCTTATGCGGAAATTAATGCCAGTGATTTAAGTTATGCAAATCTTGAAGGCGTACGTTTGATTGGCGCAAATTTAAAGCAAACTGACTTACGCTATGCAAATTTAAAAGATGCAGATTTATCATATGCTGATTTAAGTGGTGCACTGTTAGCAGGTGCGAATATGGACAATGCAAAATTTGATAATACAATCTGGACGGATGGTCAATTGTGCAAAAAAGGATCGATAGGTACTTGTCAGTAAATTAAATCAGTTTTAACTGTAATATTCGGCAGTATAACGCCAGGCATTATCTGGCGATTCTGATGGTAGCATTCCCGCTTTCCTTTTTAACTCATTAACAAATTGTTTTGGATCTTTTAACGATTCCCATACAACGGGTAAAAAAGTTGCTCGCGCATTATTTTTAGAAATGATCAATCCATCAACATCAGGTCGCAATTTATTAATTAAATCTTCTTCATCATTAAACGCTAATGGAACAGCAGGGGTTAAAATTGACAAGCTGATTTCAACTTGTTTATATTCATCAGCAGTCAATGGTTTAAAACGCGGATCAGAGAATGCAGCTGCATAAGCATACTGAGCGACAGCATTAATTAAAGGCGACTGAGCTTCAGTTGTGCCGATACATCCACGTAATTGACCATTCAACTTTAATGTAATAAATACAGCATAATTTTTCTTTAGATGTTCTGAAACAGCTTCTATATCAGGTTTAAATGCATTTCCAGATTCTAAACCTTGTTCAATACTTTTGCGTATTACATCAAATATCAGTGCTTCGTCTTCTTTGTTAAGTATTTTGTTTTCAAATAATGCATAAGCGCCATAACCAACAACACGATCTTTTGTGCC
>JBFIIJ010000383.1:0-2686 GCA_041601315.1 Gammaproteobacteria bacterium | reverse complement strand
GCGCATCAACATCACCAGCATCAACGAGTAATTGCGGGTAATCTCTCATAATCCAACTTGTAGATTTTGTTTTGCTGACAATAACCGGGGTATTGCAAGATATTGCCTCATAAAGTTTAACCGGATAACTATAGTTACCAAATGCAGAATCCTTATTTGTTACAATTAATACATCAAGACTGTTTATGAACAAAGGCATATCATCATCGGACAAATAACCAAGATAATTAATATTGTCAGGAATATTTATAGCGTTTGATTTCTTGCCAGCAACGACAAATTGCATATCATCCGGCTTGGCTGTTTGATTTAAACTGGCCGCTAAAAAAAATGTATTGATGTCGCGCGAAGCATGTATTGAGCCGTGATAACCGACTATTTTTTTCTCTAATGGCAAACCAAGCTTTTTTCTACATTCTTGCCTTGATTGTACAAAAAACTCATCATGATCAATAGTCATAGGTAATATCTCGAGAGTCCCTGTTTTACGATACTGTCTAAACAATTGCTCAAGACTTGGACCAGCACACGTGACAATATCCGTACGGCGTATTGATCTTCTCCAAAGCCAGTGCAATGGTTTCGCAAAGGGTATATATGATTCAAAATTATCATAGGCGTCAATAAGTGATTTTTTTTTATTTAATCGCGATAAGTTTTCTGCAAGAATTCCAAAATATATATCTGAAAATCCCATTAACCAATCAGCATTAGCCTGTTTAATATAGCTATATAAGTTGGATAGTGCGCTTAACGGGTTCGGGAAAATGCTAATCGATTTCATTTTGACGCCATTTTTAATTATCGTTTCATTTTCATCGCGTTTATAACTAAAAAGAAATAGCTCTACATCATGCCCTAACCGACTGAGATGATAGGCTAGATTGTAGAATCTGCCATAGGGTCTAAGCATAAGGTCTCTACCCATTGGCCTACGTTTACATAAAATTATGATTTTCAAAGTTTCTTTATGAGCTGTTTTTCGAGCGATTTTATTGCAAACTTTTGATAGTCTTATTTTTTATATATTTACTATTTAAATAGATCATCCCATATCTGACATAACGATATGGAATGTAAATTATCCAGTAAAGTCGATATAAAACATGCCAGAAATAATCAGGACAATTTTTAAAATGGACAAGGCGTTCCTCATCGTATCGTTGTTTAAAACCAACCCAGTCACGCCTTGAACTTATTCCCACTTGTCGCATCACTGAAAGAGTCATATCCACTGATTGTGAACTTGCCCCTGATCGATAGGCTCTTAATATAAAATCGTAATCAAAATTAATTTTTAATGTTTCATCAAGTTTGCCCAGCTCCTCTAAAAGATCTCTGGAAATAAGTTGTCCTTGGTGGCATGAACCCATTTTATAATTCGTTAGTATTCCAAAAGAATATATTAAAGAACTGGCTTTTCGTCCATCAGGATATAAAAACAAAACCTTAAATATGTATATATCGCGATTACTCTGTAAATGGGCAGATGCACGTTGAAGTACATCATCATCCAGAAGGTAATCATCAGAATTAATGAAGACCAGATAGTCTCCAGTAGCAAGCTCCACGCCCTTATTCATTGCCTCAGCTATTCCACCGTCCGGCTCAGATATCCAGGTATCTATATTAGATTCATACTTCCGAATAATCTCCAGTGTATTATCAGTTGAACAACCATCTATAACGATAAGCTCGATGTTTTTATATGTTTGTGTGATAACACTGGATAATGCTTTTTCAATATACTTCCCAGAATTTTTTGTTACGGTGATTACTGATATTTTCTTATCACTAATTTGCATAAAAGCTATTGATTCACCGGTGGGTAAATTGCACTATCAATTTCGTAAATATATCTTTGTGCCAAATTTGACTGAGACAATTGATCATACATTTCCAAATAATGTGCTGTGAGATCCCACATGGAATAATTGCAGTGTGCAATAATTGCTGCTTTGAGTATTTTCTGAACATCCATTTTCATCAGTTCTTCATCATTTTTGAAGTATATTGCATCAGACCATGCACGTCTGCTTCCACCATAGCCTCTATTGTTCTCGCGATAAGTAATATAACCGGGATCTTTGAAATCTATAAATGCAAAACCACTACCCCTTAGATACTGATCTATATCAGAATAAAGTGGCTGACTTAGATAAATTTCAGCGTGCTCTACCTCTAAATAAACAACACACGTGTTTAATAGAGTTTTATTTGCTCCTCTCAGAACGTCTAACTCACTGCCCTGAACATCTAATTTCAGCAAATCGCATGAATTGAGTTCTTTAATATTGTCTAGACATTCCGTATCAACATTAATAGTTTTTTCTATCATCAACATTTCACTTAGTGCATGGAATTTTTCAAGAAATACAGAGTTGGGTGTGTGGTTTGATGAAGCTGGACTAAATTTAGTAATATTAAACTTTCTTTTCCCACCATCTCCTATCATGTAAGGATAGATTTTTACATTTTTTTTGGCTTTACTCCGTTTTTCAAGCTCATCACTTAAAGGCTCAAAACCGATAATGCATGTTGGCACTGATTTAACTAAATTAGTATAGACATGATCCGATGAATCAAGCATTTGTGCGCCAACATCAACAATAGTTATACGATCACGCCAGCCTAAAGCTTTTAGAATACCTTTATTTAGGATGACTTTATCGGCCATTAATTCTCT
>JBFIIJ010000382.1:0-2687 GCA_041601315.1 Gammaproteobacteria bacterium | reverse complement strand
TGAATTTAATTTTATTAATTTGTACCAGCCTTCATGACGATGCGCGATATTAATAAATTCGTTAACTAAAGGATCATTTTTATTTCCATAAATATTAATAGTTAATGGTGAAGTTAACACTTCACGATCAATCAATAATATCCCTGCTTCTTCCATTCGTGCAGTAGCAACTTCAGGAATACAACAATAACGTAAGCCATGTTTGGTCATTTTTTTAAATAAAGGTTTATCACTGTAATGAGAGAGTAAATTTGTAAATCGAGTAATTGAAATATTTTCATCAATTTGTCTCGGTGGTGAAGTATCGTTTTTGTTTGCAAGACGTGTGTTATAACCACACAATTTATTTTTAAAGTTTTTGTGCATGAATTCAGCTGATTCACATGCATAGTCAAGATATTTTTTATTAAACGTTGCTCGATAGAGTTGCAACATGGCTCTGGCCATTGCGAGTGTATCGGATAAGTGTACTGGTGTACTTGTCATTATATTAGTCAGATATGCACCAGAGATTCTGCGACAATATTCGTTAATCCACGAGGCTGCCTTTAAAGCCATATCTAAACTTTGTTGGCTACCACAATATTCATAATGTGTTGCCAACGCTTCTATCATCCAGCCATTTTCTCTAGTCAGGAGACGTTTATCTATATCAGGTTGTCCGATCATTTCACGTTGTGTTTCATTCAACGAAAAGTATTGATTCGGTGCCATGTCAGCAATGCTATCAGATTGTCCCGTATAAAAAGCACCGACATCTGATGTCATAAAATTTTTAACATAAAACAAAATAGAATTTGTAACGTTTAAATAATGATCAAACTTCAATTGTGAATAAGCGAGTGAGTAAATTCTTAGATGCCCAGCTTGCGCGGCAATCGTTTTACGATAATGTGGCACATCCCATTTACCCTGAGTGGAATATTGATAAATGCCGCCCCAAACAGGATCGACTAGTGACATGGCATTATCCAGTGTTAAACGTGCCATGCGCGCTTCACTCATTTCATGATCGGCGGCAACGACTAATGAATATTCAACGCTATCACGATCAACAAACTTAACAGTTGATAATAAGCCGCCTTGATCCCAGTCGAAGCTACGCATATGCATATATCGTAATCGTCGTCGACACTCGTGACTTAATACAGGATTAACCTGTTCAATTAATTTTAATTGTCGCTCGATAGTAATAGGTGCTTCATTACTTGATTTTAATAATGCATGCATAATTATTTCCTCAACTAAGAATAAATGAATGTTTGAATTCGGCAGTCACCATGTAACGTAATGGTCCGCCAGCCTGAATGGCATCAAAGGGATAACAGGTAATTAAAATTAATTTGTTTTTTGAATCGACAGGGATGCTATCGATTTTTGTCTTATCAATGATTTGTAAATTGGTGACCTGGTAAGCACTTATTTTTGTCTTCGATTGAAGTTCAAAGTGGTCACCTTTTTTTATGTTTTCAAGAAAAGCAAAATGAGTATCTCTATGTCCGGATATAATAACGTTGCCTTTTTCTCCTGGATTGGTACTGCCAAAAAGATGCCCTGGACCGAAAGCCAGTGAAGAACCACTAGCTCCGGCCAGGACGATGTGGCTAATACCGTAAGCGGGCGCACTAAGACGGGCAATGGGCCAGGTATCTGCCCAAGGCCATGGTTTCACCTCCTTTTGGCCTTCGAGTGTTTCTGTCCATGCTGTCTCGAGGAGAAGTTGTGCAAGCACCGCTTTGGCATGGATATAGGAGCCTTGTCCTATAAACCAAAAACCACAGAGGGGGAGGACTACCAATACTATTTTCTTAAACGTATGAATCATGACGACGGGTTAGATAAATTAGTGAAGAAAGCAACATAAGTAATAATCCGATAATAAAATTCATGCGTGCATCGGTTGCTGTTGCTGGAAATTGTTGTCCAAAAACTTTATTGCGGTCCCAGCCTTCAGCTAAGTGAGTAGGAATTGCATGTGATGCGAGTTCCTTATCTTTAGGACGAATTGGTGTGACATCGACAGCAATCAGACTGGTATATTTACTGACCATATGATGTTCTAGTGCTGTTTCTATAATCGTTTGTTTTATAGATTCAAATTCAGCATCGTGTTTTTGTTCCATCAGTGCAGCAATTTTGTTTCTCGCCCAGAGTGTGGAAACACCTTTTCGATTTTGTCCTCCGTTAAGTTTTATGCTTGAAGACCAAATTTCGCCAGACACTTGCCCGGTAATTTTTATTTCACCAAGTACGTGTTTTGTTTTTGCTGTGATGAGTAAAGGTTCGCCCTGATAAAGATCTGTAATTTTTTGTGGCCATATTTCCATGTCGGTTTCCATCCAATCAATGGCAATATCTTTTAATACGGGGTTTTCTATTTTTTCAAATAAGGTTTGCATCCGTGTTTGCACTTCATCGAGCTTGCCAATATAAGTATGTGTCCCGCGGCCGAAATTAGCAGCACGTTGCATAAAATGAGAGTTAGGTGCGGAACCAATACCGATAGTGAATAAGCGACTGCGACCCAATTTGTCTTGAATAATTTCAAACAAAGCTTGCTCGTTACCGATGCTGCCATCAGTTAGAAATATTACTTGTCTCAAATTGCCGTTGTTTGTTTGATTACTTAGAGCGGCATGTAATGCAGATGCCATCTCTGTACCACCAGTCGCTTCCAGTGATCTAAC
>JBFIIJ010000381.1:0-2721 GCA_041601315.1 Gammaproteobacteria bacterium | reverse complement strand
ATCCAAATGGACTAAGGCCGGTTATTTTTGGCGAACGAAAAACAGATATAGGAACAGAATTTATTATTGCATCTGAACGAGTCGCTATTGATTCACTAGAGTTCGAAAGACTACGTGATATTGTACCAGGCGAAGCGGTATTTATTACTGTTGATGGTGAACTCCATACATTTCAATGTGCAGACAATCCGGTTAACAGTCCGTGTATTTTTGAACATGTTTATCTGGCTAGACCAGATTCTATTATTGACGGTATCTCAGTTTATAAAGCACGTCTAAGAATGGGAGAAAAACTGGCGCAAAAAATTCTTAGGTTATACCCTGAACATGATATTGATGTCGTTATACCGATTCCCGATTCCAGTCGTACAGCGGCGCTACCTTTAGCGAATGCGCTCAAAGTTGATTACAGGGAAGGCTTTGTAAAAAATAGATACATCCCGAGAACCTTTATTATGCCGGGACAAAGTATTCGTAAGAAATCAGTGCGACAAAAATTAAACGCAATTGAATTGGAATTTAAGGGCAAGAATGTTCTGCTTGTTGATGACTCTATAGTTAGAGGAACAACTTCAAGAGAAATTGTGCAAATGGCAAGAGAAGCAGGAGCAAAACGCGTCTATGTAGCGTCGGCAGCGCCACCCGTTCGTTATCCTAACGTTTACGGTATTGATATGCCTACGGCTACAGAGTTAATTGCTTTTAATCGAACTGTCGAAGAAGTGGCTGAAACAATCGGAGCTGATTGGTTAATTTATCAGGATATTGAAGACTTAATTGAATCCGCACAAAGAGGAAATCAATCTATTAAATCATTTGATACGTCTTGTTTTACCGGCGAATATGTAACGGGTGATATAAGCGCTGATTACTTGGCTCACGTGGAATCTTTGCGAAATGATTCTGCAAAAGAACAGCAGAATATTGATGAAGGCTTAACAGATTTAACCGAGAATCATTAGCAGTATTATTTTTCTTTGTCTTTGTTAGACGAGAAAGGTGATTTCATTGCATTATCAAAAAAGCTTTCCTGCATTTTTTTCCACATATCCAGATTTTTTTCAGTCAATTCAGTCATAGCGGTAAGGGGGTTACTAGTAACCGCAGACTGTAATTGATCCTGCAATTGTTTTTGCTGAGATACAAACAGGCTAATGCTTTTTTGTAAATAATCACCAGCGACAGATTGTACTGAGTCGCCATAAAAGCGAATGATATGGGATAAAGCTTGAGTATTGAAAAGCGGTTCACCATCATCTTCCTGTTCGATGATAATTTGCAAAAGAATGCTTCTCGTCAGGTCTTCTTCCGACTTTACATCTTTGACGATGAATTCCTTATTGTTAATCACTAATTTTTTAATATCTTCAAGCGTAATGTATTTGCTTTCTTCCGTGTCATAAAGGCGACGGTTCGGATATTTTTTAATAACGCGCTTCTCTTCCATTTCTTCTGTCCTGAGTAAATGTAATTTGGTTTAGTGTCACCGAGTACTGAAGACACTAAACCAGCTAGTCTACATCATATGTTGACCACCATTCATTGAAAAATCAGCACCGGTAGTAAATCCTGCTTCATCGGAACATAGAAAGCATACCATTGCTGCAACTTCTTCTGGTGTGCCAAGACGATTAACAGGAATACCTGAAATAATATTATTACGAATTTCTTCAGGTACAGCCATAACCATGTCCGTAGCAATGTAACCAGGGGAAACAGTATTAACCGTAACGCCTTTTCTGGCAACTTCTTGTGCAAGCGACATGGTGAAACCGTGCATTCCTGCTTTCGAAGTAGTGTAGTTGGTTTGCCCCAATTGGCCTTTTTGGCCATTAATCGATGAAATATTAACGATACGCCCCCAGCCTTTTTCACTCATGCTTTCAACGACATGTTTGGTCACGTTAAATAAACTATCTAAATTGATATTCATTACCGCATCCCATTTGTCCTTGGTCATTTTCTTGAACATGCCATCCTGAGTAATCCCGGCATTATTAACGAGAATATCGATTGGACCAAGGTCGGACACAATCTCTGCTGCCATTTTTTCACAGGCTTCGTAATCGGATACATCAGCTTGATAGATTTTTATATCAAATCCCTGTTCTTTAACTTCGGCTTGCCATTTTTCCGCTTTTTCCTGATTACGATAGTTAGTAGCTACCTTTGCTCCTGCTTTTGCCAAACTTAAACAAATTGCCGCGCCTATACCACCTGTTCCGCCAGTGACCAGCGCAACTTTACCTTCCAAATTTGTCATTATTAGTTCCTCTCAACTGCTAGTGCAACACCTTGTCCACCACCAATACAAAGTGTGGCAAGTCCTTTTTTAGCGTTACTACGTTTCATTTCATGGAGTAGTGTAACAAGTATTCTGCATCCTGAAGCACCAATTGGATGACCTATAGCTATTGCACCACCATTTACATTTACTTTTTTAGCATCCCAACCAACATCGCGATTTACAGAAATTGCCTGTGCTGCAAATGCTTCATTCGCTTCAACAAGATCAAGATCGTCCACTGTCCAACCTGCTTTTTCCAAACAACGTATACTGGCTGGAATAGGGCCTGTGCCCATAATAGCTGGGTCAACACCAGCACTGGAATAAGCCTTGATTGTTGCCAGAGGCTCAAGGCCCAGTTCTTTTGCTTTGCTTTCTGACATAACCAGAACTGCGGCAGCACCATCATTTAAACCTGAAGCATTTGCAGCAGT
>JBFIIJ010000380.1:0-2724 GCA_041601315.1 Gammaproteobacteria bacterium | reverse complement strand
TGTAAGGGATTAACTCTTCGGGTAATCCGACGCCAGGCAGAGGCGTGATCACGATTACTTCAATCGCTTCATTTTCCTGAATATCGTCTTCAGCAAAAAGAGATTGAGATGCAGCGACTGCAAAAAAAGATACTGTGTAGGCTGCGATACGACGTGCAGACATAATATTTACCCCCGAAGTAATATATCTTGAATTTATTATTAGTGGAGCGAGATTAACGATATATCTATATGAATAGAAGAGAGTTTCTTCTAAAAAACGCAGGATAAATTCCTGAATTTCAGGGGTTAATGATTTTTAAAGATGTTCTTCTAACAGTTCCCGTTCTTCTTCGCTGATTTTTGCATTTTGAAGACGGTTTTTGATCATGTCCTTGTTGATGTGACCTGCTTCAATTAAATCTCCTTTTTCTTCAGGAGATAGAGAATCCATGAAAAAGAGATTGCTCGGAGGATGATAGCCGGCTTCAATAATAACGTTTGCTTCATTGGCCATAAGACGGTATTTGCCAATATTTTTATTGAGTCGTTCGTCAGCAAATTTTTTATCAGCTATTCCAGAAGTATAGATTGAATGAATTTCCATCTTGTAACTGATGATATGAGCCGGGTCGCCAGTTTTTTCTATATCGGCTTCAATATGTTCAAGCCGTGGGTGTAATAATTCCCGTAAGGTTTCGAGCACTTCCTGATCTTCGAGTCGTTCAGAATATATGTCTAAAATATTATCAATACCTAACTGGGTATAGGTATCTGTAGTAAATAACTCATGCATTCGATAGGTAAGTAGTTTGAAAGAACGAAATCCAAGTTGTTGCTGAATATCAGTCAAGTCACGTATATGTTTATTAAAACCGATGGCGCATACCAGTTGTGTATGGTTAAGCTCAAGTTGTGCTGCAACCATGTTGATGCGCTTGATGAAGTCGGTTTCATCACCGACGCTGGCTTTGTAAAAGATACGTACCAGTTCATCGTCAGAGGCGGTCAGTAATTCAGTAAAACTTGGCATAATCGTTTAATTAATTTTCACGGTTCATTTTTAAGTGATCATATAGGATTTTCTTTTCGACATCTGAAATGTCTGGATCATTAAGTCGTGTTTCGATTAAATCTCTCGGTATTAATCCTTTATTGAGTAACTTTCTTTTTTCCTGAGGCAATATTGATTCTCGAAAGAAAACATCACCGGCAGGAATGATTTTATTTTCGACAATTAGAGTCACTTCATTTAACAGTGCACGAAAGCCGCTGTCAGACTTATCTAATCGCGTTTCTACAAAGTCTATCCCGACAATACCATCAGAGTAGATGGCGCGCATTTCTTCTTTATACTTATCAATGATAAGTGAGTTTACTGTTTCTTCAATTCTTTTTTCTATTGATTCAAGTCGACTCGATAACAAATACTCCATTATTTGTTTATTTTCCACATCATTTTTAACAATAGAATAGATCGATAAAATATTATCCAGTGTTAATAACTTGTAAATATCTGTCGTGAAGAATTCATTACGACAGTTCACCAGGCTGTCATAACTTTCAAAACCAAGGATGGGTGCTATTTCAGGTAACTTTCGGACAGATTTATTAAACCCCACTGCACAAACCAGTTGTGCTTCACGGAGTTTTAATTGGATAGCAATAGTTTCAGCTATGTCTTCATTTATTGTTTCGGAAATGTTGAATTTATAAAGTAGTTGAAGCAGTTCTTCTTCACTAAAATTTAATATTTCTTTAAACGAGGCCATTAAGTATTTTCCCCGTTCAACTTATTAACGTAATAAACCTTGAAGTATGCCCGTATTTCTAATCCACGGATTGGCATTCTGTATTGCCAAGGGTAACTCGTTAACGGCAAGCTCCGCATTTTGATAAGTATCATATAAACCATAAATAGCAGTATAACGGGTAATGCCATTGACAATAACTTCTATATATCCAGCTTTGTGATCAAGTTTTGAAGTATTGATATATTTGATCATGTCTTTTTCGTTGACGACACTCCCTAACTGTATGGTGTAGTTGCCAGATGGTTGTTGTCGAAGCCAATCACTCAAATTTAGCTCATTTGTTGTTGTGTTTGGTTGGCTAAGAATAGTCGGTTCAGATTCTTTAGATTCGTTTATTGTCTCTGTCGATACTGATGTTTCAGTTTCATTTTTTGCAACAACAGTTGTTTTTTCTGCAGGTAATGAGCGTAATTTTTCTACGGCTTCTTGCAAGCCTTGATCAGCGGCAAGTTGATACCATTCTTTTGCTTTAGCTAAATCCTTTGCAACGCCATAACCATTCTCGTGAAAAACACCGAGATTAAATTGGGCCTGCGCAACATTTTGCTCTGCTGCTTTATTAAACCATTTCAGTGCAGTGGCATAATTTTTTTCTTTGCTTTGACCAAAAGCATACATAACGGCAAGACTATATTGTGCATTACCGTGTCCTTGCTCAGCCGCAGCATCAAATAATTTTGCTGCTTTAACATAGTCTTTAGGAATTCCTATTCCCCGGTAGTACATTAATCCAAGGTTAAACTGAGAATCAGCAATGCCGGCATTGGCTGACATTTCCCACCATTTTGCTGCTTCAATGTAGTTTTGTTCTACGCCCTGACCCTGGAAATACTTTACGCCAATGTCATGCTGGACCAATGGAACACCTTGTTCGGCCGCCATTCGGTACCATTTGATCGATTCAGAAGAACTCTTTTCCACGCCATGACCG
>JBFIIJ010000379.1:0-2733 GCA_041601315.1 Gammaproteobacteria bacterium | reverse complement strand
TTCAAGCCCAAATAACGATTCAATACCATCGCCCCCATAAAGATGATCATTTTTACTTCCCCCATCAATTCGACCATCACTAATATCTGAACCAAAGACATTCCGCTTTTCTGTTGAGAAAATGGACGCTGAATTTGTTACTTCAATATTTTTTTCTAGATCGAAAAATACAGCACCATCATATTTATCACTCAAACTAAGATCAGCATCAGTACTGTTTTCAAGGTTTGAATGTGCGTAAGCGAGGACAAAAGCAGAACGGTCTTCGATATAATGTTCTGTCATAGTGCCTAACCCGGTTTCTTCATCAAACAGGTCGAGCTCACCATTCATGTTGTGCTGCAAATAAAATGATGCATTGGCATCTAACACATAAGGGTTCAGTTCCTTTAAAGCAAAGCGTGTAGATATACCTAAACCATCTTCCTGTTTTGCCTGTACTAAGAACTGTGATAACACCATATTGTCTGCAAGACGAATGGTGCCAATGGGATCCGGACCAGTTTGAACGAGTAAATCAACGAATTTGGCAAAGTATGCATCGCCATCTACAATTGGATCATTATCTCTATTACCTGTAATCAAATATTCTAATGACTTAATGAGTGATTCAACACCTTGCTCACCTTCATTTGAAAATAGTTGAGCTAAACGGTCAGCTTGTCCGGGTGAGATTTCGTTGTCTATTCGGTGGAGCAAAACTTGGTGAACTTCTTCTAAACCGGACTCTAATTCTATTCCATTATCCAGACGTGTTTGCTCAAGAAATAGGTCTTCTACAGTATTGTCAAGAGAATCTAGAAAATTTGTTAAAGCATTGGTAACAATTTCAACTTCTTCTTTTGCTAATGATTCAAATGCCTTTGAAGCTATTGTCGAAAAGAATACCGTTGCTGCCGCTACACCAAAGATTGAAAGCCCTATTGATGCGGCACCTGCCCCTGCAATTGCACCAACAGCTGTACCCAGTATTACCCCTATTGCGCCTGTGCTATCTCCCGCAGCTAATTTATTAACATAAAAATATGCGTCTGCGGTAAAACCACCAGCTTTAGCAAGATATTGTAATGTACGGCCATTAATCAATTCTTCACTCGCCGTGATAAAATCAGGCAACCCCTGTGCGATTCGTGTTTCAAACCAACCGACTAATTGCGCATTTTCCAATGCTGCTTTAGCAAACATCCTTGCGGCTCTACTGTCTGAACCCAACTCGCTCTCTGCACGAGCAATAAATGTTTGTGCTAATGATTCTCTGAATCGTGCAGCTTCAGATTGGGCTAAAATAAATTCAACGGCTTTTTCCTGTTCACCTAATGCTAAATCTGCAACTCTTTTGCCAGTCTCATCCATTAAATTTGCAGTAAATGTGGAAACCGCATGATAAAATTCATTTATAAGTGCTTGTTCTTGATCCATTTTTTATATCTCCTATTTTTTAAAAAATGAAAATAAATAAACTAGTTTATAAAAAAGCGGGAACACTATGCATGACCATAAAGCTGATGAGATTATGATTCCCCCGTATAATCTTTCTCGGTACACTCTTGAATAATATCCTGTGCCTTCTCCCCAAATAGAACCATTCCAGATAAAATATAATGCTAATAAAAAAGTAACCAAACAAAATAAAAATGCTATAAATTTCATATCTCCCCTTTTTACATCTCTGATACCTAGTAGGAGAATAAACAACATGACAGGACTTGTTATAAATAAATATAACCATAAAATTCGCATCGCTTCTGGGTAGTGGGTTACTTTTGTTGCTACATCAATTGATGGTAAAAGCGTGGCTACGATGTTACATATTTCACATTGATTTGAATTCCAACCAAACTCTTGTGCTTGGTATGTTAGTATTGCAGCAGAAATAACCCAAAGAGTTAATGTTATATTAAAAAAACGATCAGACTTGGGCGATAAAATTTTCTTGGCTTTATTTACATTCATTTTTTTTATTAACTCTTCATTGAGTATTCGACCAAACATTATGTTCTCCTCAGAAAAGTATTGAGTATAGTAGTAATAAATATGGGACAGACCATGTTTTTATGATATCGCTTGTGCATTGCTTGCCTCCTTGACTGGCCGTCCCGGTTTTCCTCGTCTTGCCCTTCTTTTCAACATCGTCTCAATCTCATCTTTAAAACGACTATTACCCAACGCATAATTACCATTGGTTGCCTCCCGAATATCGTTAACAATCTCTGCCGTTAAATGCGCCTTGAATAGTTTCCGATAAGCCGTTTGTCTTTTCTTGTCCGTTGAACTTAATTGTCGATAAAGATGATGTGGTGTTAATAAGGCTTGTGGTTCGCCTAATCCATTCGTTCGATAACTTGACCAGGGGTAGTCTGAAGGGTCATTGACCATCGAGGCGCGAACCGGATTCAGTTCGATATAGCGGGAACAACTTAAAAAATAAGTGTCCTCTTGTATTAAGCAGGATTTAAAACGCCCTTCCCAAAGTGTTCCACTGCGTCGATACGTCTTGTTGATATATTGCACATAGCGTTGACCCAGGTGTTTCATGAGCAATGAGCAGCTATCCGGTTTGTCTGGTGTTAATAATGTTAATGGGGTCAGGTCTTGAATCTTGAATTTATTCATACAGACTCCGCTTTACTCATCTCAGACTTCTTAATGATCTTGCTGACTGTGCTGTAGTGCAGATTGTAATATTCTGCTATCTCTTTTTGACTAAAAGCTCCTGTTGCATAAGCAGCATAG
>JBFIIJ010000378.1:0-2740 GCA_041601315.1 Gammaproteobacteria bacterium | reverse complement strand
TGTGCATGGTTCAATAGATATAGACCTTGATTCATTAATTGATCGTAAACTTAAGCGTTTCATGGGAGATAGTGCTGCCTATAGCTACCTTGCAATGAATGAAGCCATTGCAGATGCCGGATTAGAAGAAAATAATATTTCCAATATTCGCACCGGTTTAATAGTGGGTTCTGGTGGCGGCTCAAACAGGAACTTACAAGAGTCGATTGATATATTGCGCGAACGCGGCGCTCGTAAAATTGGCCCGACGATGGTTCCTCGAATTATGGCAAGCACCAACAGCGCCTGCCTTTCAGTTGCGCATAAAATAAAAGGTGTTAACTATTCAATCAGTTCAGCTTGCGCTACGAGTGCGCATTGTATTGGTAATGCCTATGAGTTAATTCAGATGGGCAAACAAGATATTATTTTTGCTGGCGGTGGTGACGAAATACATTGGACATCAACATTACTATTCGACTGCATGGGAGCGCTTTCATCGAAATATAATGACCAACCGGAAAAAGCATCTCGCCCTTATGACGCAAACCGTGATGGTTTTGTTATTTCAGGTGGTGGAGGTATTCTCATTCTTGAAGAACTGGAGCATGCGCTGGAACGTGATGCAAAGATTTATGCAGAAGTTGTTGGTTATGGCGCAACTTCTGACGGCTCAGACATGGTAAAACCTTCTGGAGAAGGTGCAGTAAGATGTATGCAACAAGCAATGCAATCCGTTGATAATAAAATCGATTACATTAATGCCCATGCTACCAGCACACCTGCTGGTGATATTACTGAGTTAAATGCTATTAAAGAGGTATTTCAAGGTACAGACATCCCCGTGGTAAGTGCAACTAAATCTCAAACAGGTCATGGCCTTGGTGCGGCAGGAGTTAATGAAGCAATTTATAGTTTATTAATGTTAGAAAATGATTTTATTGCTGAATCAGTTAATGTGTCAGATCTTGACCCAGACGCAGAAGGTATGCCAATTGCGTTGAAACGTAAGGATAACGCAGGTCTAAATACAATTATGTCTAATAGCTTCGGTTTTGGTGGAACGAATGCAACGCTGGTATTCCAAAAACCCGATTAACAGTACCATCATGTAATGGAAGCCAAGCTACTCGCGGTATTGCTTAGCTGGACAGTATATTTGTCAAGTTATACACATCCTGGAGTAGCACCAGACATTCTTTTTAAACCTCACGCGTTTTTTGTCGATATAGCATGTCAAGGCAATGAAAAATGTGATGCCGTTGCATGGTATAACAATCAAGGAACTATTTTTTTAGATAAACGTCTCGAGGGAAATACTGATGCATTCACACGCAGTGTTGTTGTTCATGAGCTGGTTCATTACTTACAAGATATTAGTGGTAAATATCAGGAAATGGATTGTGACCTTCATGCTAAACGTGAACGCGAGGCATATTCTATTCAAAAAACATATCTCAATAAAATTGCAGGAAAGTTTGTTGCCATGTATGTGAACTATCCTCCTTGTTATGACTATTCAACAACCTCATCAAAATAATATAGCGATAATGATCTAAAACCTAAAAAGGATTAATTAAACTTGGATCATAATATTTTAATCTCAATAACCAGCATTGGTGTACTCGGCATAGGCTGTCAATGGCTCGCCTGGTGGGCTCGACTGCCCGCAATTCTTTTTTTATTAATTATCGGAATTGTTGTTGGTCCAGTCTTTGAGTACTTTAACCTTACCTACCTCGATCCCGATGCTTTATTTGGTCAACTACTTTTCCCGATTGTTTCCTTATCTGTGGCAATCATTCTTTTTGAAGGTAGTTTAACGTTAAAATTTGAAGATATTCGTGGTCACGGTAAAACGGTAAGAAATTTAATCTCTATCGGAGCATTAATTACCTGGTTAATAATTGCTTACAGCACACACTATTTAATCAACTTTCCTTTTGAACTGGCATTTTTATTTGGCGCGATGGTTATTGTTACGGGTCCTACAGTGATCATTCCTATGTTAAGAACGGTTCGTCCTAACGCCAAAATAACAAATGTACTTCGCTGGGAAGGAATCACTATAGATCCGTTGGGAGCGTTACTCGCTGTTCTTGTTTTTGACTTTATTATTTCAGGACAACAAAACAATGCGATAGGAACGATAATACTGACCTTTGGAAAAATAATATTAACAGGATTTTCTATCGGCTTTATTAACGGATGGTTTTTAGGTGAATTATTGCGTAAACAACTTGTTCCTCAATACTTACGTAGTGTTATTACGCTAATTACTGTGGCCGCAGTATTCGTTTTATCTGACACGATTGAACATGAATCAGGATTACTTGCAGTTACAATCATGGGTATGACTATGGCTAATATGAAAGATATGGATATCAGCGACATACTTGATTTTAAAGAAAGTTTGAGCGTGTTGTTAATTTCCGGACTTTTTATTATTCTTGCTGCGCGCATTGAGTTTTATCAATTCATTCAGCTTGGCTGGCCTGCATTAGGCATACTGGCTATTACTATGTTAGTCGCAAGACCGATTTCAGTTTTCGCATCTTCCATCGGCTCTGATTTATCATTTAATGAAAAACTAATGATTTCCTGGATAGGTCCGAGAGGTATTGTTGCTGCTGCAGTATCTGCACTTTTTGCATTACGTCTTGAAAATGCCGGTTACCCTGAAGCTTCATTACTTGTGCCCCTGACTTTCTTAATCATAATAGGTACAGTCATCATTCAAAGTGCAACAGCTAGTCATATT
>JBFIIJ010000377.1:0-2743 GCA_041601315.1 Gammaproteobacteria bacterium | reverse complement strand
AAATTCTTCACCTGTTTGATAACGATTTTCAGGTGTTTTTTCCAAGACTTTATCAATTATTGCTTTAATGTCTGGTACAGCGTCTTTTAATCCCTTACGAAGTCCTATTATTTCAGGATGTGGTTCATTTGCAATGCTAAACATTAATGAGGCCATAGAATCACCTTTAAAAGGCAAACGTCCTGTTAATAATTGAAAGAGCATAACGCCGAGAGAAAATAAATCTGAACGTCCATCAATATGTTTTCCTACCAACTGTTCCGGGGACATATAAGAAGGCGTTCCCAGCACCATACCTGTTTTCGTTTTGCTCGAATCTGTAATGCGAGCAATACCAAAATCAGTTAATTTGATTGTTGATGATGCGGGTATTAACATAATGTTGGCCGGCTTGATGTCACGGTGCACGACTTTTTGTTGATGTGCATAATTCAATGCTTCTGCGGCAAGAATCACAAGTTGAATTACTGTTTTAAGCGGTAGAAGTTTATCCGGCTTTATGTAACGCATAAGATCATGCCCGTCTAGAAATTCCATAGATATATAGGCCAGATCGTGTTCCTCACCAACATCATAAACCGTGACAATATTCGGATGAGTCAAGCGTCCAGCGGTTTCTGCTTCGCGAAAAAAACGTTCTTTAACTTCATCTAATTCATCTTCTTCAAACTCTTGTGACAAAGCCATTGTTTTTATGGCTACGACACGATTTATTTTTGGGTCTTTACCTAAATAAACAATACCCATTGCACCTTTGCCTAATTCTTTTTCTATTTGATAGCGACCAAGCATGGGTTTTTCTACAGAACCATCTTCTAGAATACTTACACTAGCCGATCCTCCTGCAGCACCAAACATAACGGTATCCTGCATGGCATTACTACGTTTAATTCGTTCCTGTATATCTTTAAATTTAGCATCATGTTTTACCATGTACTCGTATATAGAAGATGCTTTATTGAATTGACGTTTACGTTCAAAATCGAGCGCTAAGTTATAGAGTGGTTCCATCATGGAATCATCAAGTGGGCATTGTCGAAATTTGTCCAATGCCATATCCAGTTGGCCCTGTTGTTGATAAGACAATCCCAATGTCTTATTACTATCAGCAGATGCTTGATCGGATTTAATTTTACCTCTTTCAGTAACCAGATAACGTTTTGAAATAAGAAGTATATAACCTGTTACGAGTAATGTGCTCGGTAACATAAATTGCAACCAGAGGCCGGAATACAACAGAAACTGACTGCTGCCGATTAAAAAAGTAAGACAAACAAAGCTGATAAACGCAGCCAAACCAGCTTGTAAGCGTGGTAGTAATAACATCAGATAAAGTGCAATCAAAATGAATACCATAATTTCGACTAAAGCAGCCCAGTCAGGAATTTCAATAAAGTCCTGATTTAAAATACTGGCAACGATGTTTGCCAATACTAATACGGGAGGCATTGCTTCGGAAATTGGTGTTACGACTGAACTACCAACGCCAAATGCACTCGCGCCGATTAAAACAATTTTGTCTTTATATTTGCTAGCACTAATATTTCCAATGTGGACATCATAAAAAGAGTCCATTGAAAAAGATGAGTTACCTTGTTCGTCCTGATAAAAGAAAGGATAGATGCGACCAATGTCATCCAAGGTGATTGATAGGTTGCCGAGATTAAATTGTTTGTTTTCTGAAATTTTTAAATCCTTACTAGTCAGGTTTAGGCTAGATGCGGCAATCATTGCAGAAAGTGAGGGAATAATTTCTCCATAATAATCGACTGCCAATAGATCTGAACGAATGCCACCATCACTATCCAGCCACATATTAAGGTGACCTATTGCATGAGTGGTCTCACCAAGAATATTTATTGGTGGAGTGGCACTAATAGTAGGGTAGATAAACACACCACTATCAATGTTGGTGTTAACTTCCAGACTGTTACGGGAAACATAGTCAGGTAATGCTTTATCTGGTTTTCCAATTGGGTTACCAAGTTGAAATTGCATGCCCATAACAACATTACCAGCTTCTTTCATTGCAGCAGCAAGTTTGCCATCCGAATCAAGTTCAGACTGTCCTTTTTTCAATATATTGATGGCTTCATCCAAATTAGGGTCAGATTTTGATTCAAGATTTTTAATTACATCATCAATAATCTTGTCACTTAGATGTGTTTCTGCTTCTGATAGGATGATACTGTTACCTATAACACTGGCTCCGCCTTGAGTCAGTTTTTCGATCATTTCTGCCTGTAATGAACGTGGCCAGGGCCAACGTCCCAGGTTTTCTATACTTTTGTCATCAATTGTGATGACGGCAATATTTTGTTGATGATCACGCGATAGCTGGTTCATTGCAAAATCATAATTTGCAAATTCCAGTTTTTCGATGAGCTGACTGCTTGTCATTAAGAGACAAATGAGTGTGACGATAAGTCCGGCAAACCAGTCTTTTTTCCAGAATTTTCCCATAGTCCTTATAATTATTATTCTGATGTATTAAATAGTTTAATATGCGTTACTTAGATATTTACTATAAATGCCTAAGCTAAAGGATTATAAGCTATAGCGTTCTTTTCATATACAATATTAATGCCTTTGTCGTCACATTGTATAGTCAATAAAATTTCTGTTTGAGGGAATGAGTCAAGTTGCTTAATGGTCAGTGTCCGATTTAATCAGTACATTCCAGTTTGACCATTTTTATTGGTAGATAATTAACAATTCACTCTTATATATTCGCTGTATTTTT
>JBFIIJ010000376.1:0-2743 GCA_041601315.1 Gammaproteobacteria bacterium | reverse complement strand
CTTCCGATTGAGGCATGATTCGAATTATATCTATCCCCAGTTCATTAACCTCACCAAGCAATGTAATCAAATTTTGTTTTGTAACAGACTGAGTTTGTATTCCATTCAAGATCAGAAACGGTTCTTTTTCCTGAGTGAACATAGGTAAGCCATCGGGATAATCCAGACAAATAAATCCACATCTGTCTTTGGGTATATTGTGGGCGCGGGCAGTATAGCACCGTGCTGAAAATGCCAAGGGGAGGTTACCATATGCAAATATTTCTGTTTCCATACCTAGAGTACGTTCTTGTAGTATCTCACTTATGGTTTCCTTACCTAATTCGATAGGTATTACCCAACGGCATGCACCCATTGCACTAAGTAAATCAAGAGTAGCGTTGTTGTAAGTATTAATATGAGGGCCAATCACAAAAGGCTGTTGCCCACTTAGTTTATGTATCGCAGACATATCATTTGCTTCAACTGTGTATTGGTTATTCTTTGCGATACGGCCTTGAAGTGATAATTCTGATGCAGCTTCAATTAATGTCAATGTTGACAGGATGACTTCTTTTCCTGACTTGCTTAACTGATCTGCAATCTCTAACCAGTCTGTATGTGTTAATTTTCGTCTTTTAGAACAAACAGTTTCACCTAGGTAAACAATATCAACCGGTGTTTCTTCCAGGCTTTTATAGAATTCGAATACTTTCTGCCTTTCCCAGAAATAGGATAATGGACCAATACTGATTTTCATTGCCATGGCCTATGATAGGCACCCAGTGTGTGACAACTGCCTTCGGCCAGACTATTGAGTTGCGTTATCCATTCCTTCTCAGCAACAAAATTTTCCGGATTGTCGAAGCAGGTATCCAATGCTTGACGCAAGACACTTGTTACTTGGGCTACGTAAGTTTTACTGCGCTGACGTCCCTCGACCTTGATGGCTTTAACACCGCACTCCATCAATTCAGGTAACAATTCCAAAAGATTAAGGCTAGTTGGTTCTTCAATAGCATGATATAGATTTTCTTCTACATAGAAGCGACCTTTACAAAGCGTTGGATAACCCGCAGGTTCATCTTTGTTATAACGTTCGATAAGCACATCATTCAGGTAAGATTGACGTCCTTCTCCGGTTTCTTTCCAGCGTACTGCATGGGCAGGTGAGCATACCCCGGTAGTATTAGGTGAATCACCCGTCACATAAGAAGACAGAGAACAACGTCCTTCAACCATGACGCAAAGACTACCGAAACCGAACACCTCAACTTCAACTGGAACATCTTTGATTACCTGACGAACTTGCGCCAAAGAAAGTACGCGCGGTAGAACAACTCGTTGGATGTTGAATTGTTCATGATACAAACAGATTGCGTCGCGGTTAGTAGCAGATCCTTGTACTGATAGATGAAGGCGAAGTTCAGGATGTGTTTTTTTGCTGTAATTCATTAAGCCCGGATCAGCCAGAATCAAAGCATCTACTTTTAAACTTGCTGCTATATCGATTGCATCAGTAGCAGATTGCCACTGCTCAGGTTGTGGAAATGTGTTCATTGCCAGAAAGACGCGAGCTCCATTTTTTCTGGCATATTGAATTCCTTGTTTCGCTTCGTCAGGACTGAAATTTAAACCTGGAAAATTACGTGCATTGTTTCCGCCACGAAATCCTATATAAACGGCATCTGCACCGTTATCAACTGCTGCACGTAAAGCTGGAAGGCTTCCTGCCGGGCAGATTAATTCTATTTTATTATTTTGTTTTAACATGCATTTACAGACGTTGAATATATTCCTTGATAGCTTTTTCTGCGTTCAAGTTCTGTTTTGATTGAATTTAATACCTGCCACTTCTTTCCACACCATGAAGGTGCGAGCAAGATTTTATTAGGTGCTGTTCCTGTCAAACGATGATAAGTTACATCAGCCGGTGTTAGCTCAATCATGTCGCATACAGTTTCAATATAGTCATTAAATTCAATTGGTATATATTCGCTTTTTCGCCACTCATTTGCCAAACGAGTTCCTTTTACAATATGTAACGGATGAATTTTTAATCCTGCTACACCATCTGACAGAACACGATTTAATGTAGTCAGTGCATGAGATTTATCTTCGCCAGGAAGACCAAGCATAAGATGAGTGCATACCTTTAATTTATTATTATGCGCGGCTTTTACTGCGTCACAATACTCCTTGTAATCATGACCGCGATTGACACGTTTAAGAGTTTCATCAAAGCTTGATTGCAAGCCTAGCTCTAACCATATTTCATAACCCTGTTGCTGATACTCAGCAAGCAATTCAAGTACAGGTTGAGGTACACAGTCTGGTCGGGTGCCCACCGATAGACCTACAATATTTTCTTGTGCGAGGGCCTGATCATAAGTTGAACGAAGTTTATCGATGTCACCATAAGTGTTGGTGTATGCCTGAAAATAGGCAATGTAGTGGAGGGCTCCGGTACGCTTCTTAATAACACGTTTGCCTGCATCAATTTGAGAAGGAATTGTTTTAGGCTTTAGCCCGTTCGGACTAAATGAAGCATTATTACAAAAAGTACAGCCACCACGTCCTTTACTACCATCTCGATTAGGACAGGTAAATGTCGCATCTATAGCAATCTTATGAACCCGTTTGCCGTAACGTTTCCCGATAGACTGGCCAAATGTATTTACGTAATCTGCCAGTGTTTGTCTTGATGTGTTTATTTTAAAAATATTATTCGTTCTTCTTTTAAGTGGTTTGTTTCGTGACTAGT
>JBFIIJ010000375.1:0-2773 GCA_041601315.1 Gammaproteobacteria bacterium | reverse complement strand
CAAATAAAAAATTGTCCCGTATGTAATTCTTCCGGATTACCACAACCAACATAGGCATTTAAAGATTCAATTTTATGGACCAAGCCCTGTTCCTGTAGAAAGTCCAAAGCGCGATAAACCGTCGGTGGTGCCGAAGATGCATGTCCTTGTTTTAATTGATCAAGGACATCATAAGCTTTTACCGGCTCGTGACTTTGCCAGACTAACTCCAAGACCCGCTGTCTGAGTGGCGTTAAGCGTAAGCCGGAATCATCACAATGAGCCTTAGCCGTCTTAATTGCAGACTTTAGGCAATCCTGATGCTTATGCGCAGAAGGCTTAAACGGGCTAATAACCTTATTTTTCTTCATATCGGAATAAAATTGACTCTAAATTTGTAATGTTATAATGTAACATCAATAGCGTGTATTTAAAACTTAAAATGCTGAAAAAATACATAATTAAGCCACTGATTTTATTTCTATTATTGTCGCAATTCGCGACGATGGCGCATGCTATCGAGCATCAGTTAGTACAAAACGAAACCGAACAATGCTTAATCTGCCTTCATGAAACCGATTGCAAAAATCTTCTTCTAGATACAACAAATACAAAAAGTTTTGATTTTGGTACCTATCAAAAAAGTAATCACACACCTTACGCTTTTCATCTAACCAAACTTTCGTTTTATAGCATACGCAGTCCTCCCTCTAACCTCATATAACAACCTGATCGTTTTATTTACTGATTTTTAAATTGAGTCAGTCCATTTGTTATTGAGGTAATCAAGATGAAATTATTTTATATCGGAATATTTATTCCATTGAGCATAGTTCAAACTGTGTATGCTGAAGAAACATCAACACTAGATGAAGTCACTGTTACAGCCAGACCTATTGGGTTGCAAAGTATTGAACATATTGCGCAACCGATAAATATTATAAACAATGAAGAACTCGCCAAAAAACAATCCTCCACGATAGGCGAAACTTTATCTAATATACCCGGCATCACAACGAACCGTTTTAGTCCTTTAGCAAGTCGTCCAGTTATTCGTGGACTAGGCGGTTCGCGAGTACAAGTATTGGAGAATGGTATTGGCTCATTGGATGTGTCTACTATTAGTGCTGATCATGCTGTTACGATTGATCCTATTCAAGCTGAGCAGATTGAAATCTTCAGAGGACCCGCTACGTTACTTTATGGCAGCGAAGCTTCTGGTGGGCTAGTGAATGTTGTTAGTAATCGTATTCCTGAATTTGTACCTGAATTCGATGCAAATATTTATTCGAGTTATAACAGCAATTCACTGGAGAAGTTATTTTCGTTTCAATCAGAAGGCGGTTTTGAAAAACTGAGCTTTCATTTAGATGGAACAAAACGAGATGCCAAAAATTATTCTGCCAAAAACGGCCAGATCGATAATACTTTTTACAATAGTGAGAATTATAACTTTGGCACTTCTTTCGTAGATACCTGGGGCTTTGTTGGTATGTCATATGGAAGATTTAACTCTACTCATGGAGTACCAATCAATCCTGACGATCCAAGTGAGTTACCTTTTATAGATGCACGACAAAATCGCATCAATCTTTCTGCTCAAATCAACAATCCTTTTAGTGGTATTAAAGCAATTAGTATTCAGGGAGCTTATAACGATTACCAACATACTGAGTTTGAGGATGCGGCTACTCCGGGAACAGTATTTAATAATGAACAATTAGATGGTCGGGTAGAAATACAACATGCACCAATCGGGCAGTTCAATGGTGTTATTGGCTCGCAATTTGGCTATCGCGATATCAGTGCTGTTGGTGATGAAGCCTTTATGCCAAAAACAAATACCGAAACATTTGCATTATTTATTCTAGAAGAGACCGATATCACTGATGAATTACACTTTGAAATCGGTGGCCGCTATGAACACCAGGAAAGTGATCCTACTAATGCTGTAGCAGTTAGTAATGATATGTATAGCATCTCATCTGGTATTCATTGGCATTTCATCGAAGACACTGCATTTGGTCTGAATATTAGTCGTGGCCAACGTGCTCCTGCTGCTGAAGAGTTATTTGCTAATGGTCCGCATGTAGCAACCGCTACTTTTGAGAGAGGTCAATCAGGGCTAAATGTCGAAACAGCAAACAGCATCGATCTTTCACTGGCGCATGAAGAAGGTATAGTCCAATGGAATATCAATCTATTCGCAAACTACATTGAAGACTTTATCTTTTTACAAGGTCTCGATACTAACAATGATGGTGTTGTTGATTTAGTTGATGAAACTGGTGCCATAGCCGCGGGAGGTGAATTCACATCAGTACAATTCCAACAAGATGACACTATATTCTACGGCATTGAACTGGCAAGTACGGTCAATTTATATTCGGGCAACAGTGGCAAACTGGATTTTAATTTGTTCGGTGATTATGTTCGTGCTGAACGAGAAAATGGAGAGAATATAGCGCGTATTTCACCCGCAAGAATCGGTGGTGGCCTTGATTACCAATATAATAAATTTCGTGCAGGGATAGATCTAACAAATTTTCTTGCGCAGAATGATAATGCTGCATTGGAAACTGATACAGGTGGTTATTCTGTGCTAGACCTCAACGCAAATTATAATGTCGTTGAAGGTGATGATCAGAGCTTGAATATCTTTGCCAAAGCTACAAACTTGCTTAATGAGGATGGACGCTTACATACTTCTTTCATCAAAGATCGTACCCCAATCATGGGTCGAGCGTTATCAGTTGGGTTACAAGCTTCTTTTTAATACAATAGAGTTTAACGT
>JBFIIJ010000374.1:0-2778 GCA_041601315.1 Gammaproteobacteria bacterium | reverse complement strand
TCAAATGAAACTAAATGCGATTGCACGACAATTAAATCAGCGACCAAGAAAAACATTAGATTATGAAACACCCGCTGAACGTTTTAATACTTGTGTTGCAATGACCAATTGAATTCACACATCTTATCGGACAAAGTGTCCCCTAACACATAGTTAGGAATGCAAATAAGGATGAAAACCAAGTTGAAGACAGTTATTAAGTTTCTTGCCTCTTTGATTGTAGTCGGTGGCTTCTTGTATGGGCTGTGGCTTCTAAGTTGTTTTATATTTCAATGGATTTCAGGTCTAGAAAAAGAAGTTGCGACCGCTGCAATAACGGCTCTTATTGGTTTATTTGGTATCTTATATATCCAATGGCATTCGAAATCGAAAGAGATTGCTGATAGCCACAGACCTGCCAAAATTGAAGTTTACAACACCTTCTTTGTTATTGTTGAAAGCTTCATGGATGCTGCGAAAAATAATGATGAGGTGCTAGATCCTGAAAGTAAAAATTTCCCTAAAGAACTCAAAGATAAATTCACACTTTTATCACGGGGGATGATTATTTGGGCATCACCACAGGTCGTAAAGGCATGGAGTAAATTTAGAGAGCACACGGATGAGTCTAAAACTCCAGCTGATATTCTTTTGGCTGTTGATGATGTATTGCAGGCTATAAGAGCTGATCTTGGCAATAGTAACTTTGGATTGAGAAAAGGCGATGTTGTAAAGCTTTACCTTAAAAACCCTAAAGAAATAGGTATGTAATTGTATTGCATTCCAAACAAGGCGCTCGTAGGAACCAATTACCGTGTCGGTCGTGCCTCCCTATGCAGTAATTGGCCCCACAGCTAATACGTTAGGCATTAATAATGAAGTCAGATGGAAAACAACTAGAGTCATTAGTAGCCTTTGTCGAGGAAAATTTAGTCCCAGATGGCTTCAGTGTGACAAAAAACGAATGTGTCTATAATAATGAAGGCATACAAATAGCAGAGTTCGATATAGAAATTCGCGGTAAGGTTGGTTCTACCGAAATAGCTTGGCTTATTGAGTGTCGTGATCGACAAGCTAGTGGGCCCGCACCAGGTTCGTGGATTGAGCAATTAGTTGGCCGTCGTACTAGGTTTGGTTTTAATAAAGTAACAGCTGTTTCAACAACGGGGTTTGCAGCGGGAGCAGCAAAGTTTGCTCTTGATCAGGGCGTTGAAATAAGAGAAGTTAAATCGCTAGATCCTGAAGAGTTTTCTGATTGGCTTTATATCCGTAACATTGTGCAACACGAAAGATTAACAAATTTAGAACACGCATCAATGATGATTGATGATTCTGAAGGGGAAGAACGAAAGAACGCCCTTGAGAAGTTTCTAAAAAATGTTGATGGTAATGAAAAATTTCTTAAGTCGTCTAGTACAGGCGAGTTTACAAGCCCTGCTCTTGCCTTCTCTGGCGCAGCTAGTGGAACACCAAGAGTTTTCGATAATCTAGAAGTGAATGGTGATGCCAGACCAGCAAGACTCAAAACAAATTACTCTGATGACGACCATTTTATTATTGAAACAGAAGCCGGAGAGATAGATATCAAAAGAATTATATTTACTGGCTCTGCAAGTTTGAAATGTACCGAGATACCATTATTTGCTACTTCTGAATATAGAAAAGCGGATACTGGTGAAATAGTATCTCAAGTGGCAACGTTTGGATCTCAATCAATTCATGGCATGAAATTCTCTACTGAAATACACAAATTAGGAGAAACAGGTGAAACACATATTATTCTCCGTAGGTTGGATGATAATGCCTAACAAGGCGCTCGTTCGGATGCAAACTACGCTGCGCTTCGTTTGCGTCGCGCAGCTTCAGCGTTACTTCCGCTTCTGGCCGATAGCGGTAATTTCAATCTTGAAGTTTAATTAAAGAAAATAGACTTATTTTTTATTTCTTTAACATCTTTTGCGCTAGATCAATTTAGAACCCGCATCCCATCTTTATACTTACGCTTAACCACTTTAATAATGAGGGTTACGTATGCTAAATATCAATTTGAATAAAGACGATGGAATTGTATTACTTGAGCCCAATGGCACACTGTCGGCAGAGGACTTCAAGAATGCAGCCAAGATCGTTGATCCTTATCTTGAAAAATCGGGCAGGCTAAACGGTGTTTTAATTCACACTAAATCGTTTCCGGGTTGGAATTCGTTTGGTGCGCTGTTGAAACATTTATCCTTTGTAAAGAACCATCACAAAAAAATTAATTGTGTCGCTCTAGTAACTGATTCAGCTCTTGGTGAATTCGCAGAACATGTGGCAAGCCATTTTGTTTCAGCAGAGATAAAACATTTTGATTACGATGACATGGATGACGCCAAAGACTGGATTAAGAATACGGTCAAACACTAGCGCTGATAATATTTAACTATCTAACCAACACCGCCTGATTGGCGGCGGGCTAGATACTCAGCAACGGAATTATGCTGCTTTACGTTTCTTGGTCCTGGTTTTTTTCTTTGGTTTGTTTAACACCTTATCTGCTGCAGCGATTGCCTTGCTATAAGCGTTCAATCGTTTACAACTGGCGCGTAAACCAGATAACTCATCAAAGTTAGCTGCTTTAACTGTTCTGTTTTTTGCCGCTGCTTTTCTGATCGCAGCCAATTCTTTATCAGCTGCTTTCAAAGCATTCTTGTTAGCTGCAACAGGATCTTTTTGTGCTTTTGCTGCGGCTGCTTTACGACGTTTGATTAAGGTAACGCGCTTTTTGCCGAGTTTTTTTCCTTCTGCCGCTAATTGTTT
>JBFIIJ010000373.1:0-2780 GCA_041601315.1 Gammaproteobacteria bacterium | reverse complement strand
GTCTTATTTTTTTACTTTTTTAAGATGAACGGTAACTTTTTCTCGATAAATGGTAAGTCTATTTAATAAAGTGTGAACTGGTTAACATTAGAAAAATGAGTAAAACGGACTACATAATAATTGGTGGCGGCATTATCGGAATGATGACCGCGCGGGAATTAGCTCTTCAAGGTGCAATAGTGTCTATTTTTGATCGTAAAAATTTAGGCATGGAAACGTCATGGGCTGCTGGTGGGATATTGTCTTCAATGCGTCCTTGGGCTGAGCCAGAGTCGTCGATGTTGTTATCTGAACAGGGCAAAAAGCTATATCCAAGTTATGTTGAATTGCTAAAACAGGAAACGGATGTCGATTCTGAATATATTGGATCAGGTTTAATCATAATAGATAAGGATCATTCAGCAAAAACGAAAGCATGGGCAAGCAACAGAAATATTGATTTCGTCGAGAATATTGAAAATATCCCAAGTGAAATCAATTTACCAAAACATTCGATTTTATTACCCACCATCGCGCAAGTACGTCCACCAAAACTTTTAAATGCTTTACGTAATAGTTTAGAAGCGCTGTCTGTTTCAATTTACGAAAATACGAAAATCACTGACTTGGGTATAAAAAACAATCAATTTCAATCTGTGGAATTTGATGGCGGTAAAGTAGTAGCCGACTCAGTTATTATTACTGCTGGTGCATGGAGCAAGTCTCTCCTTGGCAATATTAATACGGATATAAATATCAAACCAATACGAGGTCAGGTAGTTTGTTTGAAACTGAAAGAACAAATATTGCATAACATGATATTAGATGGCGCTTATTATTTAATTCCACGTAGAGATGGACATCTATTAATTGGCAGCACAATGGAAGATGTCGGTTTTGTTAATGAAACAACAAAAGTAGCCAGACAAGAGTTGCTGAATTGGGCATATTCAATTTATCCTGCTTTATCGAATGCAAAACCCGTAAGTCACTGGTCTGGGTTACGTCCTTCAACAAAAGCGAATATACCTATTATTGGACAATTACCGAGTTTTAAAAATATTTATATTAATACGGGGCATTTTAGAAAAGGGATATTACAAGCACCATCTTCCGCTCAGTTATTAGCGGATACGTTGTCAGGTAGGGATTCGTTTATGGGTATAGAAAGTTTTAGCGCAGAATGTCAAAATCAAACGTTAAAAATTGCCTAGTTTTATTTTCGTAGAAATAGGTCTAGATGTTATTATGCGAGTTGTAAAGTTAAGCTGATTTCTCTATAAAGACACACTCAAAATATTGCCGGAATAGCTCAGTTGGTAGAGCAATGCATTCGTAACGCATAGGTCGGAGGTTCGATCCCTCTTTCCGGCACCAAATTTAAATAAATTGCGTGTAATAAAAAAAGGGAAACCCATTAACTGGATTTCCCTTTCGTATTTTGCCTAAATATCTAATTATTTAGAATGTAATCGTCATTCCAACAAAGCCACTAATTGGTGCGCCGGCTCCGAGAAATGTGGCATCTGAAAATGCTTGAGTCGCACCTGAACCATCAAAAATTTCATCCGCTTCTCCGAGAAGGCCGAAAGTCTCATAATCTGTATCAAATAGATTGTTTACTCGGGCGAATAATTTAAAAGTTTTATTGATTTTATAGGTAGTGTTTAAATTAACAATTGCATAACCATCAACAGTGCCAAGTTGATTACTTTCGTCGCCACGAAGAACCTGTGTTGAGTTGTAGATCATGTTCGCGCCGACTGAAAGTTTATTAGTGAATGAATATAAACCACCGAGTTTGAATGAATGTTCAGGTATGCCGGGTATACGATCGCCGGCTTCAACTTGAATCTTGCCATTTGCATCGGCAAGAGGGTGGTTCGCACTATTTGTCGTAAAGGAATCCTGAAAAGTGGCATCAACAAAACTATAATTTAAATACCAGTTCAGTTTTTTCTTAAAGACACCTGACAAACCGACTTCAGTACCCACTCTTCTGGTATCTCCGACATTTCTAAAAAAACCGGTATTGGCAGTTGCGCCACCCGTCGTACCAAAAATAATATCGTCGTTGTTGATACTATGGAAAGCACCAATATTATAATTGATACCATTTCTAAAAACGCCTCTGAAACCACCATCAAAACCTTTGGTTACGACTTGATTTAGTGGAGGATCAGCGAGGAAAGCATTGGGTAAACTACATGGGTCACCTTCTCGAGCACAAAGTAATTCGATCGGGGTAGGCGCGCGTGATGATTCACTGTAACTACCATAGACACCATTACTCTCGTTAAAGTTATAAGTAATACCAAATGCTGGGTTAAGACGATGAAACTCATGTTCGCCATTAAGTGCAGCAGGATTTTGCGGATCAACATAGAGGTTTTCACTCGACCGATCACCCAGTACGATATGAGAGTGATTAAATCGAACAGATGCTGTTAAAGCTAATTTCTCAGTCACAGAAAAAGTATCCGTTGCATATAAAGACCAGATGCGGTTATGTGCTTTGATACTTGTACCTTCTTCAGGAACAAATATTCCTGATCCAATTGTCGATCGATCAGCTCCCGCCGTAGTACAATCAACTCCATTGAAGGTACAGTTCAAAGTTGAAACTTCTACCGCTGAATTAAAATCAATTAAGCCTTGTTGATAACCGCCGCCAAAAATGAATTGATTTTCATGTCCAAATAAATCAGCTAAAAAAGTAGATTGCATATTGGCGCCAAAACCATCTTGTTCTCGACTGCTAATATTGTTTATGGCATTACGAGCTGTGCCATTTGCATTGG
>JBFIIJ010000372.1:0-2783 GCA_041601315.1 Gammaproteobacteria bacterium | reverse complement strand
TATCACAAAATTAATAATAAATCTTGAATGTACTCTTAAAGTCCTCTATTCTCGAGAAGAGAACATAAGGAGAACATTTAAAATGTTAACCAAACTTGAAGAGAAAATTTTACAATGTATTACTCGATACATCACACAGAATGGACATGCGCCAACTTTGGTCGAGATTGGACAGTTACTGAATATTAAATCTAAAGGTACAGTCCATCGCTATGTTGAATCATTGATTAATAAAGGGCATTTAAAACGCAATGGTCGTAGTTGGCGTGGATTACGTCTGACAGGTGAGCAAAATAGACGCTTGCTGGTTTTGCCATTCGCTGGACGAATTGCTGCTGGCAAACCGATTGAAGTGATACCTGAACAATTGGAAATAAACTTTTCTGATATGTTGTTAGGCGATGATCGTTATGTTCTTGAGGTTAAAGGCGACTCTATGATTGAAGCGGGAATTTTAGACAGGGACCTTGTAATTGTTCGTCATACAGAAACGGCTAATAATGGTGATATTGTCGTTGCACTGATAGATAACGGTGAGACGACCTTAAAGAAACTACGAAAGCATGGTGATCGAGTAGAGCTAATTCCAGCTAATCAGACAATGGTTCCAATGATTTATCCTGCGGATCGAGTACATATTCAAGGTGTTGTTGTCGGACAAGTTAGATCTTATTGAATAAATTAATTAATTCTACAGTTCACGAGCAGGGCTTTTGTTCTCTGGTACCAACAGTAGACGCTTTAGCGACACCACCAGTGGACAAAAGATCTATCGTAAGATATTAAATTCCCATATTGCTAAGCGTTACCATTATATCATTGAGTATCGCGGTTGCCCTTGGATGTTCAGTTTCAAAATGGTCGATAGATGATTTGATTCTATCGATAACATCTCCTTTTTCTTCAATCGAGCCATTCAGACTTTCTATGTCTTTTATTAATTCATTGATATGTTTTTTGGTCGTGCTGTTATCAACCGATAACTGCTCTACCTCTTTTTTTAAAGAAGTGATTTTTTCATGAAGCTTATCATGCATAATATTAATCCTATCTGACTCTGAGAATACGTTTATTTAGAATGAACCTTTTCAAAATAAAATTCAATTTAATCTGTTTGTTATGTCTTTTGATATTTTCAAGCTTAGTGAATGCCGATCAATGTCCTTCGGTCGAGACTGTAAAAGAAAGAAATATCTCTCGAGAATACGATTGGAGTATTGATGAAAGACGAACATTGGATGATGTTCTTTCAGTTGAAAAACTGTATTCCGTCAGGATTAAAAATAAAGGTGAATTTATTGCCTGTTATTATTCAGGTAGTAAAAATTTGCTTCGTTTAGATGGTGCGCCGCTAAAAAAAGACTGTACGATTGATGAAAAGTCAGGTGCCTGGGAATTATCAAAAAATGGCGAACAGATTTGTAATGAAGAAGATTTGAATTTATGTGTTTATGAGATACATTGTATAGACGTAGAGACAAACAATGACTAAGGAATATAATAAAAACATCATTATTGAAAATCGATATAATAGTGCTAGTATCTTTTGAATACAGCTTTATGGAGGAGTTTCCATGATATTTGGTAGTAAATCTGATAGTGGACAAGCGGAGCAAATCGAAAAACTGGAAAAACAAAACCGGATTATGCGTGCTGCGCTTGAATTTTATGCTGATGTGAAAAATTGGGAAGAAGGCCATAAGTATCGTGATGTTGATAATGCTACGATATTTACCGATGGTTCCGAATCAGGGGCAACAGTTGATAAAGGAAGTAAGGCATATCGTGCATTAAAAGCCTGTGATTCACCTTAAAACAACCATCGTTTTTTAATTTTTATGCCCGAGAGTAGTTCTCGGGTATCTTCTTATATAATCTTTCCTTACAGCTACTACTCGTTGTTTCTAAATATTTAATTAAACTGACCAATACCCCATATGGCTGAAGGCCCTCCAAAAATAGAACCAAAAACTCTACCTGCTGGATATGAACTTCAGTGTTACACAATAAAAAGTGTGCTTGGTCAGGGTGGATTTGGCGTGACCTATCTTGCGCAAGATAATAGTTTAGAGCGCGAAGTTGCTATCAAGGAATTTATGCCACGTGATATTGCAAAGCGTGCTAATGATTATACTCTGTCCCCAATACATGAGGAAATGACTGAAAAACTGGAATGGGCAATGGAACGTTTTGTTCGAGAAGCCCGAACACTTTCAAAATTTAATCACAATAATATTGTTCGTGTTTATTCTGTATTTGAAGCAAATAATACCGCTTATATGGTCATGAGTTATGAGCATGGCATCAGTTTTCATGAAAAGCTTCTAAGAGATGGACAGCCAAGTGAAGAAGAATTAAAGGATATCTTATTTGGTTTGTTGGATGGATTGGAAGTGCTACATGAAGCTCGATTTATTCATAGAGATATAAAGCCCGGAAATATTTTTATCAGAGAAGATGGTACAGCAATTTTGCTTGATTTCGGTTCTGCACGACAAGCTATAGGTGAAGAAACGATGACCTTAACCAAGGTAGTTACACCGGGTTATGCGCCATTTGAACAGTACTATGCCAGGAGTGATATGCAAGGACCCTGGACGGATATATATTCTCTAGGTGCAACTTGTTATAAAGCAATAACTGGTGAGCCGCCGATGGATTCGACTTTCCGAAACCGTTATACCGGAGAGCAGGCAATCAATGAAATATGGGATGAGTTGGATAAACACAGTAAACGCTACTCTACTTTTTTGCTGCGTGCGATAGAACATGCTCTAAGAAGT
>JBFIIJ010000371.1:0-2788 GCA_041601315.1 Gammaproteobacteria bacterium | reverse complement strand
TGCACGCATCTTGATAGAACCATTTCCCGTTTCATACATTTCCTGTATCTCAGCTTTGGGAGTAATGATTTCAGCTTTTGTCGGATAATCTGGGCCTTTAATATGTTCGCAAAGCTCTTTTACCGTACTCTTGGGCGCTTCTAATAATCGAATACATGCACTCGCGACTTCTTTAAGATTGTGTGGTGGGATATCTGTTGCCATACCAACAGCAATACCGGTTGTGCCGTTCAAAAGAATATTAGGTAAGCGTGCAGGTAATACCTTGGGTTCCTCTAATGTACCATCAAAATTAGGTGCCCAATCAACCGTCCCCTGTCCTACTTCGCCAAGTAAAACATCGGCATAAGCCGTGAGTTTTGACTCGGTATATCGCATGGCAGCAAAGGATTTGGGATCATCCATCGACCCCCAGTTACCTTGACCATCAATTAACGGATAGCGATAAGAAAAATCTTGTGCCATTAATACCATTGCTTCGTAACAAGCAGAGTCACCATGTGGATGAAATTTACCAAGTACATCACCTATAGTACGTGCTGATTTTTTATATTTTGCAGTAGCTTTTAATCCCAGTTCCGACATCGCATAGATAATTCGACGTTGTACCGGCTTTAAACCATCGCCAATATGCGGCAATGCCCGATCAAGAATGACGTACATGGAATAATCCAGATAAGCCTTTTCGGTAAATTCTTGTAATGGCTGTTGTTCGTTCTGCTCGAAATCAAAACTCATTGAATCAGGCATTGAAATTTCCTCGAATTAACATTATATAATAGTCATAATTATTTGTTTTATATGTCTTTTATATGTGACATAAAATAATAACTGGATTGTCATTTCTATTTAACATAGTTGATGGATGATCTCGACATATAAAAAGGAGAACTAATATGTCTAACAATTCTATACAGAATTTCATGAGAACATCCGAACTCTATTTAAGATTTACTGAACTAAAAAGTACATCGGTCGGCATTACTGAAATCGACCTATTTGTGTTTTCAAAACGCATTGCTCTTAATGACTTAAAAAAAACACTGGAGAATCAACCTTTAACTTAAGGAAGACATGCTTATACAACTTCAGCTTTATCACCATTCGATTCCAGCCATTTTTTTCTATCGGCGGCACGCTTTTTACCCAATAACATATCCATTATCTTGTCTGCCTGTTTTTCATTTGGCAGAGTCAATTGCACTAATCTTCGTGTCGCTGTCGCCATCGTCGTTTCGCGTAACTGAATAGGATTCATTTCACCTAAGCCTTTAAAACGCTGGACGCTAACGTTTCCGCGTTTTTTTTCTGCCGCGATTTTATCCAAAACACCCTGTTTCTCTGAATCATCCAGCGCATAATAAACATCTTTTGCAACGTCTATTCGATACAGTGGCGGCATAGCAACATAGACATGCCCGCTTTCAACTAAAGGTTTGAAATGCTTTAAAAACAAGGCACATATTAGGGTTGCGATATGTGCACCATCAGAGTCGGCATCAGCCAAAATGCATATTTTGCCGTAGCGCAATCCGGATAAATCATCTGAACCAGGATCAACACCAATGGCTACGGCGATATCGTGTACTTCTTTCGATGACAATACTTCAGCCGAATCAACTTCCCATGTATTTAATATCTTTCCGCGTAATGGCATAACAGCCTGAAATTCTCGATCACGTGCCTGTTTCGCAGAACCACCTGCTGAATCCCCTTCCACCAGAAATAATTCTGAAACGCTGATGTCTTGCATAGAACAATCTGCTAACTTCCCAGGCAACGCCGGACCACCGCTAACTTTTTTACGAACAATTGTTTTGTTTGATTTAAGTCTTTTCTGGGCTGCGCTTATCACTAATTCAGATATTCGTTCACCCATCTCAACATGCTGATGCAACCATTGGCTCAATGAATCTTTTACTACGCCGGAAACAAATGTCGCGCATTCACGTGAAGAAAGTCGCTCTTTAGTTTGTCCGGCAAATTGTGGATCATCCATCTTCACCGACAATATATAACAACAACTATCCCACACATCGTCCGCGGTTAATTTCACTCCACGTGGTAATAAATTTCTAGATTCACAAAAGTCGCGTATTGCATCAAGTAAGCCCTGACGCATGCCATTCACATGCGTGCCTCCTTGAGTCGTTGGCACAAGATTAACGTAACTCTCAGTTACCATTTCAGCAGCTTCTGCTAACCAGTGCACCGCCCAATCTACGCCTTCGTGTTCACCCTGCATTGAACCTAAAAATGGCTCTGGCGGAAGTAGTTCTACTCCTGCAAGTTCTTCTGCTAAATAGGTCTTAATACCATCTTCATAACACCATTCTTCTTTATCTTTTTTCGCTTCATCATGAAAGGTAATCTTTAAACCGGAACACAAAACAGCCTTGGCTCGCATTAAGTGTTTAAGGTTTGGTATGGCGTAGTTGGTTGAATCAAAATACTTCGCATCCGGCCAGAAACGAATAGTCGTACCTGTATTCTTCTTACCAACGGTACCCACTACTTTTAATGGCGTTTTCATATCCCCATTCTTGAATGGCCCAAATGACTCGTTAGACGAAGCAGGACTGTAGATGACCCCCCTCTTTGAGTATCCGGAGTGAAATTCGACCCCCGTTTCGCCGTTCAGCCATTTGACCTGATTTTCCCACTGAAAGCGCCTTGGCCAGAGACCAACTGCCAGGAAACAAGCACAAATTGCCAGGCAAATAAAGCCCCAGAACCTTTCGGCACTCTTATTCGTTCTCCCCCTCTCTGCAGCAAGAATCTTTCCATC
>JBFIIJ010000370.1:0-2791 GCA_041601315.1 Gammaproteobacteria bacterium | reverse complement strand
TGCTGCATTAGTCTAAAATTATCCAGATAATGAAGAATGGCCTCCGTAGAGAATGTTTTACATTGCTCAAGATAGTCATCTTCAAAAAACTGAACCGGCTTCATTTTAATTTCTCCAACGCCTTAATATCTTCAACATCCTGTTTGCGCCCTGATTTTGTCTTCATTTTTATCAAGTCGTCAATTGCAACAATTTTAACTTTTATGCCATTAAATGTTTTTCCGACGGACTTTAGCTGTTTTGCATCTTCATTGATAATGATGTCAACAATCTCAAGCGGGTTATCGGGATTCGTAAAAGACCACGCGATAAGGTTGCGTTGCTCAATATATTCTTCACGAAAATTAAACACATCATCAGCAGAGACGGGCAACTTCGATTGTAAACCGATACTGTTCAGCGCTTTTTCTGTTTGTCGGAATGATCGCTGATTAAGCGCGACAACAAAATCAATATCAACCGTGCCGCGTACCGCGCCGTGCAAAGCAACAGCGTACCCGCCGACTATTGCATATTGAACCTTGTGCTGGTTTAGCGCCTCGACAACCGTTTCGATAAACATATCCAAAGTATATACCAATATATACTTATTTTAAGAGATTGTTTGGGTGAGCTTTTATTAAAAGCTTTCACAGAGTTAGTTGGTCGCGAAAAGCCCGGGTTTGTAACGCCTAATGTAGCGGTGGCGCAGCCGTCCGGCTGCCTTTGTTTGTTATGCATTTGCAAAGGTAAAATTTCCAGACGCTTGAGCAAGCGCATACGTTGGTTTTTCATCCTGACCACTTAATGTAAATAGCAAAGCCGTTGATTCTTCTTGGTCCCAGTGATTCACTAAAACGATATGATCTTGTAATGTATTTGTGAGCTTCTTAATTATTGAAGGAAGCTCGTTATGGAACTGCTCAATCTTACTAGAGGACTTCCACGGGTTCTCAACATGTAGAATCCCTCCACAACGATCATAGAGTTTTGCTAGTCGCTTTAGTGTATAGCAGTCAGTTTCGGGCCTCAGTTGAACCTGTTTGGTTCCATCTTCTTGTAAAGAAGCTGATTTCGCTGATGCTCTAAAAAACATATCTGGGTTCAAAGAAAGAATGCTTGTGATTATATCTCTACCGTTCCAGTCATTTTTATAGTCTTTACCAACGTTTCCTCTGTATTCTTCGTATTTATTTCTATGGATAGCCATTAGAGAAAACGCCATCAATTCTATAAGCTTCCTAATTTGAAGCGCATGGGACTCAATTAAAAATCTATCTTTTTGCTCGTTTGAATAAGCCGCGATAAAAGCAAGTCGAGCCTTCACCTCTTCGAGTTGCTCAAGATAAACCTTTAAGTTTTTGCTGCTTCGTATATCTTCGATCATCTTGCTTTACTTAGTGCATGACAGTCTGATTATACGGAACGGCTCCATATAATTAAATTGACGCAGAGTACTTTGTTTATTTTTTTACAGAGTTTTTCAGGGCTTCACGAATCAGCTCTTCGCTACTCATGTCGTCATTAGCTACAGCAAGCACGAAGCGGCTGGCTTCGGGTGGTTTGTAGCCTAAACCTATCAAGGCACTGACTGCCTCGTTTACCGGATCGTTCTTGATGCTCGGACTATTACTGCTTCGTGTGCTGGATGTTGTTGGCAACCCATCAAGCTTGTCACGCATTTCAATAATCAAACGCTCTGCTGTTTTTTTGCCTACACCCGGTAGCTTGGTAAGCCGATCGGCATCGTTGTTTTGAATGCACAGTGCAAATTCATCGGCTTCGATACCCGACAATATTGTTAGTGCCATTTTGGCACCAACACCATTGACCTTGATTAAGGCACGAAATAAATGACGTTCGTTTTCTGTGGCAAAGCCAAATAGCAAGTGTGCGTCATCGCGTACTACCAGATGAGTAAATATCTCAACTTCATTTTTAACATCTGGCAAGGCATAAAACGTCGTCATCGGCGCTTCGACCTCATAACCGACGCCTTGTACATCCAGAATCAAAAGCGGAGGTTGTTTTTTTAGAATGATCCCACGCAGAAATCCAATCATTGCAATCGTCCATAACGAATGCCGCTAACACCTTGCATGCGTAACAGGCCTTCACGTGAATTAGCGTGACATAGTGCGATTGCTAATGCATCAGCCGCATCTGGCTTTGGTTGCTTATCCAGACAAAGCAGGATCTTGATCATATGTTGCACCTGTTCTTTAGCGGCATGGCCTTTACCGACAGTGGCTTGTTTAACCTGAGTGGCGGTGTATTCATAGACCGGCAAATCTTGTATGGCGCAGGCAGCAATGGCAACACCTCGCGCTTGTCCAAGCTTGATTGCTGAATCGGCATTACGATTCATAAATATTTTTTCAATTGAAACTTCTTCCGGATTATATTCGTTGATAATACTGATGATGCCTTCATGTATGACCTTTAATTTATCAGCCAGCGTCTCACCCTTTATCTTTATAACACCACTATCAATATGTTTGGCATGGTTTCCCTTGGAGTCAATGATGCCGAAACCTGTATTAATTGAGCCGGGATCGATTCCAAGTATTCTTATCAATTCAGCTCTGCCAAAACGTCATCAGGTATGTCTGCATTTGAATAGACCCTTTGCACATCATCGAGATCCTCCAGCACATCCAGTAGTTTCAACATGCTTTCGGCGCCTTTTTTATCGAGTTCGCTGCTAGTCGTCGCACGCATGGTGATTTCGGCATTCTCCGGCTTAAACCCGGCAGATACCAGCGCTTCTTTTACATCGACAAAATTATCCGGTGCGGTGATGACATCAATC
>JBFIIJ010000369.1:0-2803 GCA_041601315.1 Gammaproteobacteria bacterium | reverse complement strand
TAAACCCTTTATTGAGAAAACCCGTTTTCACGTTAAACATGATGAACATGATTGGGAAGTTGATGTTTTTGCTGGAGAAAATGAAGGTCTAATCGTCGCTGAAATTGAGTTGAACTCCGCCGAGGAACAATTTACCTGCCCAGATTGGGTCGGTGAAAATGTTTCGGATGACCCTCGTTATTACAATATTTGCCTCGTTACTCACCCCTATAAAGATTGGTAACCGGCTTAATCGTTGCAGAATACATCAGTATTCATAGAATTTACGTAAATCACTGTTATTTATTATAATTCGGTGTGTTATGAAGCTATTTTTGTTAAAATCTCTCCTAAGAATGGCGCAAGCGCTAAAATATAATAATCCCTGATTTTCTCGTTAATTTAGATTTATGACCGTAAGTAAAAACATTTCAGAAGAAGTACTCATCGATAAGTTTAATCGTGTCGTCGATTATCTTCGTATTTCTGTTACCGATCGTTGTGACTTTCGTTGCGTTTATTGTATGGATGACGAAATGCAATTTGTACCACGTGCACAATTGCTAACACTGGAAGAAATATCGAGAATATCTCAAGCCTTTACTGAACTCGGTGTAAAAAAAATACGTATCACTGGCGGAGAACCATTAATTAGACGAAATGTTATCAAATTATTCGAAGACATCGGTCAGTTACCGGGATTAGACGAATTAGTCTTAACCACCAATGGCTCACAGCTCACTAAAATGTCGCAAGCTTTAAAAGAGGCGGGTGTAAAACGAATTAACATCAGCCTTGACTCACTTGATGCAGATAAATTTAAACAGATAACGCGTGTCGGCGAACTGGATAAAGTGCTTTCCGGTATTGATAGCGCATTAGCAACTGGCTTTAAAAAAATAAAAATCAATGCGGTAATCTTAAAGAACCGAAATCATGATGAAGTAATTGATCTGGTTCGCTATGCGAGTGACCGTGGAATGGATATTAGTTTTATCGAAGAAATGCCATTGGGTGTCATTGGTGATCATGATAGAGCCGAAGCTTATTATTCAAGTGATGAAATAAAAAATGATTTAGAACAAGTCTTTGAACTGGTTCCAACAACAGAAACAACTAACGGCCCTTCAAAATATTATAAATTAACATCAACAGGAACTCGCGTTGGTTTTATATCGCCGCACAGTCATAACTTTTGTGATGATTGTAATCGTGTTCGACTGACATGCGAAGGTCGGTTGTTATTGTGCTTAGGACAAGAACATTCTGTTGATCTTCGTAAAACACTTCGCGCTTACCCTGAAGACAATGAAAAATTAAAACAAGCAATTCGAGATTCCATGTTAATTAAGCCGAAAGGGCATGAATTCGATCTAACTGAAAAACCAATCATATTCCGACATATGAATGTAACAGGGGGATAGACATGTCTACCACCTATCGTCCGGAAATGACTAATGCCGGACTTCCCGCAACTTGCCCCGTTCTAGCTACTGATGAATATCAGAATACGCGTGAATTACACATTGCTGAAGAACGTCCGCTTACAATCTATATCGATAGTTATGAAATTGTTACTTTGATGACACTTGGCACACAACCAGAAATGTTGGCACTAGGTTATATTAAAAATCAGGGCTTAGTGAGTGATTTAAAAGAAATCAAATCCGTGCAAGTCGATTGGGATGTTAATGCTGTTGCTATAACCAGTTTTAGTGAACGTGATGATTGGGCTGACCGCTTAGGACCAAGAATTGTTACAACCGGTTGTGGCCAAGGTACGGTTTTCGGTGACATCATGCAAAATCTTGATGAGCTGGATATAAAGAGCTTTAATCTAAAACAGTCCGACTTATATGATTTACTAAAAAACCTGAGCATCCATAATGATGTTTATAAAAATGCCGGTGCCGTTCATGGCTGTGCATTATGTCTAGGTACAGAACCGTTAATTTTTATCGAAGATGTTGGTCGACATAATGCTGTCGATGCGATTGCTGGAAAAATGTGGCTGGAAGAAATTACGGGGCACGATAAAATATTTTACACTACGGGCCGTTTAACATCAGAGATGGTGATTAAAGTTGCTCAGATGAGAATACCAGTGCTTTTGTCACGCTCTGGTATTACACAGATGGGACTCAATTTGGCACGTGATTTAAATATTACATTGTTATCTCGAGCTAAAAGCAAACATTTTTTAATATACAATGGCAAAGAAAACATTACGTTCGATGTTGAGCTTCCTCCAAAACGAGAAGTCGCTAACGTCAAACTAGATTAATTAAACATTTCATAACAACCCATCATGCAAAATATATCAAAGAATGATGTCACTGGTGTTGTATTAGCCGGTGGACAAGCCCGACGCATGGAAGGTCAGGACAAAGGTTTGGTTTTATTAAATAACAAACCAATGATTGAATACGTCATAGAAGCATTAAGACCTCAAGTTGGTCATCTATTAATAAACGCCAACCGTAATAACGATAAATATTCTGAATATGGTTTTGATATAGTTTCGGATGAATTAAGCGGTTACCACGGCCCACTTGCCGGAATGGCAAGTGCCTTAAACAAAATTGAAACGCCGTATATGTTAACTGCACCTTGTGATTCACCTTTTATTCCTGGTGATCTTGTACAGAGGCTCATTACTTCATTGGAAAAAGAAGATGCTGACATCAGCGTTGCACATAATGGCGAACGAATGCAGCCGGTTTTTTGTTTAATGAAAAAAGAATTAATGTCATCAATGAATAATTTTCTAAAGCAGGGTGAAAGGAAAATTGACAAATGGTTTAAACAACACGCTTTAGCAACC
>JBFIIJ010000368.1:0-2803 GCA_041601315.1 Gammaproteobacteria bacterium | reverse complement strand
TATCTTTAGATCTTAAAAAGATTTTATAATTAGACATACAATGATATTTAAACAACTTAAGAATAGATTTAGCATTTTTTCAAACGCGTATCAATGAATATGATTTAAGTAAGTTCTTATTCAGACGATATTTAATTATAACTCCCTACAATTATTCACTTTAAATAGAGCATGATACATTTTCTAAAAAACCTCATATCCAGGTGCGCAAAGTTTAAAACAGGGCAGATTATTGTTCACAACGATCGCGAATTATTATTGTTAGGGAAATTAGCAAGTTTTGAAATTGAACAAAAAAAAGCAATCAACACATTAAAAGATGTTGAATTTCAGGTTTATTCACAGTGGGGAGAAGATGGGATTATTGACTGGTTAGTGCAAAATATTCCGGTTAAGAACAAAAGTTTTATAGAATTTGGTGTTGAAAATTATCGTGAATCTAATACCCGTTTCCTGTTACAGAATCATAACTGGAAAGGATTGATTATGGACGGAAATCAGGACTACATGGATGCTATCAGGCTTGAAGAACTCTATTGGAAGTATGATCTGACTGCAAAAGCTGCATTTATAACGGTTGAAAATATTAATAATTTAATTGAAGCGAGTGGCTTTTATGGTGATGTTGGTTTGCTGAGTATTGATATTGATGGCAATGATTACTGGGTATTAAAGTCGCTAGATATTATCACCCCTTCTATTCTTGTCTGTGAATATAATCCTGTTTTGGGTGATTTAAAAGCTATTACTGTTCCGTATCGCCCGGATTTTAATCGTTTTAAAGCACATTATTCAGGACTGTACTTTGGAGCTTCCATCATGGCAATTCAAATTGCAGCAAAGAAGAAAGGTTATAAGTTTGTTGGAACCTGTTCGAACGGGATTAATGCTTTTTTTGTAAAAGATGAATTGTTTCATTATGTTGAAAAATCAATTGGAGATATCCGTTCATATCCATCACGTCACCGAGACTCGCGTGACCAAATTGGTGAACTATCTTTCACTTCCGGCCAAGATAGATTGGATTTAATCAAAGATATGCCTGTAATTGATATCAAAGATGATCGTCTGGTTACATTGTCTTCACTAGATACTCTATATAGTGAAGAGTGGCTGTCAATGATGTGAGAGATTTCGACTTAACATTTTTATTGATCGCTATATTCAGATTTTAACGATGAAGATTATGCTTGGACAATTTGCAAACAATGGTGATTGTCTATACGCCACTATCCTGGCGCGCCAGATAAAACATGATTATCCTGATGCTCATCTAACATGGGCAATATCGTCCTTATGTTCACAAATTATCAGAAATAATCCATATGTTGATGAGGTACTGGAAGTACAGGTCTCTGACACAACTCAACAACGCATTGCATGGGATAATTATGAGCAAGAAGTCCTGCGATGGCAGAATGGCAAAAGGATTTATGACAGCGTTATTAATTCGCAAATATGGCCAAATAATTTTCGTAATTTTGATGGCACCATTCGTCCGAGTATTTTACGAGCTTATGGTCGGCCAATTACAGTTGATATAAATAGCGATATTTATCTGGATGATCAGGAATTGAATAATACTAATATCTTTGTAAAAAATCATGAATTGGATAGTTATCAACATCGTATTTTGTTTGAATGTGCATCTAAAAGTGGACAATCTTATGTTACACCTGAGTTTGGACTTGAGGTTGCGGAACTGGTGTGTAATGAGTTAGGAGATGCTTGCGTTATTCTTTCATCCAGCCAGAAATTGAATACGGGTAACAAAAGAATAATAGACGGGAGTGTCTTGACCATGCGTGAAAATGCCATGCTTACTCATCACTGTAGTGAATTTGTTGGTTGTGGAAGTGGGCTGACAGTTATTGCTACCTCAAGTCTGGCGAAAAAATTGCCAAACATACAGTTGTTAAATGAGAACACATCGGTCTACGCATCTTTTAGTCATGATTTTGATTACTTTGGAAAATCTTCGACACATTTTACCGAAATGACTGACGTTGACGCATCGCATGTTGCCAGAGCTATTATTGTTTCTTGTCTGGAAGGGCAGGTGCATTGCCGCGAAAGGTATCACAAACCGGTTCGCTTAAGCTTCGGTTTTTATTCTGAATTAATAAATGAATGGTTAATTCGTTATCAAAAATATATGGACGCCGCACGTTCGATAATGATTACAGCTGATCGTTACGGTTGGCATCCAGAACTTTTGCAGTTTGCAAAAACCAGGGTCGTACCAATGGTTCGACTCGATCCTGGTTGTCGGTTTTCTAACGTATCTGAAGAAGCTGAAAATTTCATTGATACTGTGTATTCAGTTCATTGATATTTGATGACAATCTGATCATATCGAAAACATACATAACGTCTTGGACAGAGAAAAACAAAATAAATCAATGCATGATATTTTCATTGTTGAAGGCTGGACGCCTGATAAACCGGTGCGTTTTGTCCGTGAGCCGGGCTATTCTCTGGATCGATACCAGGATTTGTTGAAAGAACAAATCAGGAGTATTAATGATAGCATCATAAATCTTGGTATAACTTCCACAAGAGGCTATAAGCCAATTGCAGCTGAACACATAAATGTATCCAGGCTATCAACTACATCAAATGATGAGCCATTAATTATAACAGAGACAGATTTAGGTGCAGACTACCAAGAGGCTTATTTCACCTATCCATCTGCTAAGGGTGAGTTCAGGGAAGAAAATAAATATTGGCGCACGTTTCTAAATAAACTAGATTTGATTAAACGAACTATTCTACATGCTATTAAAATAGTGGTTTTAAATTT
>JBFIIJ010000367.1:0-2810 GCA_041601315.1 Gammaproteobacteria bacterium | reverse complement strand
GTATGCCGAGTAAAGAACCTCGGGCGGAACTGATGTTACGGTCTGTAATAAGCCACATGAACTTTCGTCCAACATAGGATTGCAACGAACAAGCTCAGTTGAAATCTTTCTCATTGGTGGTTGCTCTTTTCCTGGCTTGATGAATGAACCTTGCAAATGTTGTTCACCAAGGTCAATTACTTTTGTCAAAGATGATGAGCCACAGATTCTACAAGTTTTTCTATATGTAAGATGCACTTCAGTTTGTCCTGTATTTGATATTTACCATCAATCTTAACACTGTTGAAAACTATATTTGTATATATAAAAATATATTACTTCAACTTCTCTACCCAAGAATAAAGCATATCGTGTAAAGTCTAAACGAGCAGTATTTCAGAAGCCCAACTTGTTTCCTTTTTGCAATTTTTATCAAGTTACAATAAATTCCAATATTAAATGTCTCAATTGGATCCGCAAACGATTCCTGCAAGGTCGTAATAGCTCAAACAACATAATCAGGGAGACAGTCTTTATACAAGTCAAAATACTTTATCGGACTCACGAAGACCAATAGACCTTTTCATATAAAGCCCAACAATTTCAGTCCAACCAGGAGTAATAATTTTTCTTTCATAAATTTTAAGAGATTTTTCAAACTTCCATTTTATGAGTATCATTTGAATTTTCAGATTTTAAATAACGTGACACCCACGCCAGTGATAATATCAACAAAAAGTAAATCACGTTGGCCGGTATTTGCAAGTTAAACTGAACAGTAGCGTGTATCAGTGTCGCCGACATAGCCATAATGACGGCAAATGATATCCCTCTCATTAAAGGATCCATTCGTTTGTATTGTGCATGCAGAACAATAATGGCAGTGATCAGAATAACCAAACCCAGTAATACAATACCAATAGCGCCGGTCTCCAGAGCAAACTCCATATAGTCATTATCCATATGCCGAAAAAAACCGTCGATATCATGCTGTCTATGGTGTGGGAAAACTGTATAAAAACTTCCCAGCCCACTTCCCGTTAACTTAAATTCCTGTAGGTAGTTCATTGCATAGGGTAAACCAACGACACGTTGTTCTGTTTGGAATGTGGTTTGTTCTATCCGCTCTGCTACACGTTCGATACCAAACCAACTGCCAACAATAAAGATATCAATAACAATTAAACTGACTAATAAGATGACGGTTGATCGGGGTGCATGTTTGGAAAATAACAATCCAATGCTGCCAGCGATAAGTAGACTGGAAAAAAAAGCCGTGTTCCCTATACGCGAATGCGTCATCACTAGGGCAATAACCATAATGACCAGATATAAACGAAGACGAAACTTAGAGCCCATTAACAATTGTAAAAATATTAAGAACCGTTTCTTCCATGTTTCTGTTTTATCCGTTGCGAGTTTAGCGATCATCATACCTATACCGACTGAGAGACACATTACTAAAAAAGCGGCTAGGTGATTACGATTAATAAACGTCCCGCAAACCTGTCCTAGCACACCAGGATGTTTAATAAAAAAACCGTAACCCAACCCCGAAAGGTGCATCAAGCTGCCATAGATGGCTTGAAATAAGCCACTGAAAATCATTACGCTGGCGAGTTGTATGATTCTTCTTCGTCTGTTAACCAGTAATAAGCACAAACTAAAAAACAACACATAAGCCACACTTTTAACTAAGCCTGTTTTAGTCGCATAGGGATCGACCGATATGGCTGCCTTATCTGGCACAGGATCCAATGCCGAATATATTTCTACAGATTGTGATGAAAGTGATGACAGTGTATCAGTCGATAAGGGCACAACTTGAAACGCAATATACAGGAGCCATAAACAAAATAGTAACAAAACAGGCGTGGTTTTTTTAAATACCGGTGTGAATGACACTTTGCCAGCAATGAAATAGATCAACCAAACAACGCTTAATGAAAAAACCCAGATTTCCATCACTGACCAAGCCCAGGGGCGGTTGCTGCCAAACGGCAACGGCACCCAGGCAATAAGCGCCAGGAACAGATAAAATATCCACCGATCCGATACTTGATTCATCCTGTCAGATGCCATTGCCATGCTGTCTCAATAAGCGTTTCAATTTGACTCCCGACATAAGCTCCTCCGCCAGTGACTAGAATATTCAGCGATACAGTATATATGGATATAGTTTTGTAACGTTATAAACAAAAAAAAAGAGCCTGCATTGCAGGCTCTTTTTAATCTTGCTATTAGCGGTTCAACTACTCGCCACTAATATCAACCCCGACACCGAGACCACCGCCCACTTCTGCAGCGGTGGTGATATCAGCCGCGGCCTGACCCGTTGCCCTTGATGCAGTTATGGCAGTTCTGGCGTAAGTTGATGCATTAGCCGGATCCACCGAAGAAGCCATCAGCGTTACTGTCGCAGCAAGACTCGGGTTATTGGCCACGACGGTGGAGATGATGCTATTAATTTGTTCCTGGCTTGCTCCAAACGCACTGGCATTGGCTATCAATCCCGCAATCGCCAGTGTTTTACCGGCATCACTAAGATTACTTATGTCGGCATTCGGATTGGACGCCAATGCCTGCGCGGCAGTAAAGAGCGGATCGGGCGTTGTTGTAGGACTGGTAGTCTTCGTGTTAGCTGCAAAAGACTGACCAGCATTAGCAGTAAAAGAAGACCCATCAGGAAATGTGACTGCTATGACACCAACAGATGTATTAATAACTGTACCATCATCAAGGTTGCCAAGGGCTACACCGGTAACCTGAATCCAGGTACCACGAATCCCGATCGTTGCTGTACCCGCCTTGATCGCAACGGCTTGCGGATT
>JBFIIJ010000366.1:0-2833 GCA_041601315.1 Gammaproteobacteria bacterium | reverse complement strand
TCCATAATTGATATCCTCTAAAAAAGTGTTAATTCTAAACTGTTATAAAACAGCTCTTATCGTTTTTGCTTTTAGTTCTCTGCTAAAAGTCTATACAGCGTCCTTTCTTCTCCCAATCACCATAGCGTGTTGGTTCTGGTCCTTTGGGACCTCCAATTTCTTTAGGTGAGGATTCTGATCGTTGTTGAACATTCTCATCCTTGTCGCTTTTATTATTTATTTTTTTATTATCTTTCATCTAACTTTTTTTAACAGCTAACATGGACGTTTATGTATGCTGCGCTGCAACGTAAATTGAACAGTTATTTTAACCCAAAAACGCGTTAATATCTTTTTCTCGAAAACGGATTTTAGAGGACTGATTATCTGCCCATGGACAAGATAGAAAATCCATTTTTAGCCACGCTCAGATTACCTGTAAAAACCTCTCCAATTTTGCTAATTGTCGTAATATCAGTGCATTTTATATGCCTTTTTTTGCCATGGCTAACAGGGTTAGCTTTATATATTAAGGGCATACTAATAAGCGCCGTACTGATCAGTTTATGTTATTACTCATATCAATACAGGTTTTATAACGCGGATAATCGAGTAATAGAGTTGATTTTAGGAGAAGATGATAATTGGCAAGTGAAAATGAATGATGGTGCAGTGCATCAAGCCAAGTTAAGTCATAATCGTTTTGTTCACCCGTTACTTACCATTATTTTGTTGATGTATGAAAATAGTCGTGAGTATTTTATTTTTACACCAGAAACGCTTGATGCTGATTTATTTCGTCGATTACGAGTTCGGCTGCGTTTCCAGATAGGAGAGAATTAGTTCAATACAAATAACGCGTCCACCATGCTATCCAGAGTTTTCTCAGTGGTGTTAAGCTGAGATGCTTATCAAATAAATTACAGCCATCTCCAAGAATTTCATCGCAAGTTTTAAAAGCGAGTCGATTCAGAATCAATCCATGTTCCATCTTCAAGTTGTTATCTGATCTTAGTTTTTGGTATGTTTGGTCAAGTCTGTTTTTTAATTCAATTAATAGTGGAGAGAAGATTTCTTTTTGTGTCGTATGCTTGTTTTTTGACTCGGCACGAAGATTTAGTAAATCAGCATTGGTAATATAGCTTGATGGAATGATACAGCGTGTATCATTCATGTAAGTGTGAGGTTGTTGTAAACAAGTAATATAATGAATGATAGCACCTATGTTTCGCATTACATCATGCGACTCTTTTTTGTCTGGTTTTAATTGATGAGCACATTGATACCAGATTTCACCGCTTGTTGATTTATATAAAGATAAAATCGACTCTAAAGAATCTGTTTGTTTTATAAATATAAAATGATTAAAAAATTCAATGGTGCTGTCGAATGTTGATTTTAAATTTTCATCAAAGGCGATGCATTTCTGCATGTGACGTGTAACAGGATGTCGTGCTTGATTATTAGCTAGACGTTCAATTTCTTCTTGCCACCAATTTAGTTTTATCCGAGCAACCCCCGGATCAGAGCACTCCTGTATAATTTCGCATAATTCATATAAGAAAGCATGCAGTGTAATAATGAGTGTCTTGTTTTTAGGCGTATCAAAAATAGTGGCGTAGTAAAGATTAGATCCATCAGGGATTGCTTTGTTTATGCAATAATCAAGCGCTGTAGAATCGTTAGAATCAGAGTTCACTTAGTTTGTCGTTAATTTCATGTACGCTGGAAACCATCGCATCGGCGTTCCAGCTTTTAGGATCTTCGTTTTCTTCAATATAACCATAAAGAGCGATGAGTGTTTTTGTGCCAGCACGGTTTCCTGCTTCTATATCACGCTGAGCATCACCTATATAAACTGTAGAAGCAGGTTCAGCCTGAATTAATTCGCATGCGTGTATCACAGGAGCGGGGTGTGGCTTACGTTGTTCAAGAGTATCTCCACTGACAATACAAGCAGCCCGTTTATCAAGAGATAAAGCCTCTAATAATGGAAGAGTCAACCAACCTGACTTATTAGTGACGATACCCCATGTTATATTGTTGTTTTCAAGCAAGGACAATAATTCTGCCATGCCTTCATACAGTTTTGTTTCTTCTGCAATATGTTCAAGATAATAATTTAGAAATTGTTCTCGTATATCTTCAAAACCAGAGTCACCTTCCTCAAGATCAAAAGCCAGTTTAATCATGGCATTGCCACCAAGTGAAACAGTGGGACTGATTATTTTTAAAGGTAACTTTTCTAAATCGTGTTTTTGGCGAATCGCATTAAGTGCGTTAGCAAGATCAGGAGCGGTGTCCGCTAAAGTACCATCAAGGTCAAAAAGAACGTTATTTATCATTAGATTTTGATTGTATCTATAAGGTAATTAACATCGGTTTGTTTTGTTAAAGAGCAACGATTTAATAAAGGGTTGTAATCCATTCCTACTAAATCATTTAGTTGAAGGTTATGTTCATGACACCAATTCACTAATTCGGAAGGGCGAATAAATTTTTCATATTGATGAGTGCCTTTGGGTAAAAGCTTGAGTAAGTATTCTCCGGTTAATACAGCGAGCATATAGGCTTTAATGTTTCGGTTAATGGTTGAAAACATAACATGTCCACCGGGTTTAATCATTTTGGAGCAAGCTTGAATAATTGATGTCGGGTCGGGCACATGTTCGAGTAATTCCATGCATGTTATCAAATCAAACGTTTCCTGATTGGTTTTAGAAAATGCTTCGGCAGTTGTCGAAAGATAATTTATTTTAAGTTCATTCTCAGAAGCATGTTTTGTAGCTATGTTGATATTTTCTTTACTTGCATCTATGCCTGTTACATTTGCTGCTTGTTTTGCCATAGCTTC
>JBFIIJ010000365.1:0-2842 GCA_041601315.1 Gammaproteobacteria bacterium | reverse complement strand
TATAGAGATATTTGATAATTCACATTCTTGACCTAAATCAACAAACAATTAAATACTTTCATTTAACTAATAAAAACATTTAAAGCATTTAAAATTACATTTATATTATCAACTATGGTTAACACAACAAATTTCTATATAGAGCCATTAAAGTATTTAAGTGACCGACTCGATAAATTAATTGAAGGTCACTTATGGGTTAAAGTGCTTGTTGCTCTCGGTCTTGGCATTGCTTTTGGTTTAGTGTTGGGGCCGGATTTAGGTTTATTGGAACAAGACACCGTTAAAGTCATTACCTCATGGTTGGCACTACCCGGCCAACTTTTTCTAGCCTTGATTCAAATGATTGTCGTGCCTTTGGTTATTGCATCGATCGTTCACGGACTTGCTGCTAACAATGATCCACATGCACTCAAGAAAATCGGATCAATTGCCATCATATTTATTATATTCACGACAATCAGTGCAACAGCAATTGGAATTGGACTTGCTCAATTCATTCAACCTGGCATCTATCTTCAAGATATGTCGCTTATTGATTTACCTACTGCAACGCTTAGTCAAACACCGGCGGCTTTTCCAGGATTGGATGAAATGCCCGACAAAGTTTTATCGTTATTACCAAAGAACCCGTTAGCTTCGATGGTTTCCGGTGAAATGTTACAAGTTATCTTATTTGCCGCTGTATTAGGCTTTGCCTTAATTTCTATACCAAAGAAACAAGCACAACCCTTGTTTGATTTACTGGGTGCGTTACAGGAAGTAAGCATACGTGTTGTTTCATGGGCAATGCGTTTGGCACCACTTGCTGTATTTGGTTTAATCACCAAACTTGTTGCTAACCTTGGACTTGACGTACTGACTGGAATGCTAATGTATGTGGTGACTGTTATTACCGGACTTTTAACATTAGTCATGCTCTATGCGTTAATCATTTCACTAACTAGCAAGCTACCTGTTAAAACTTTTTTTATAAAAGTAAAAGAGCTGTTGTTACTTGCCTTTTCAACAAGCAGCTCTGCCGCAGTAATGCCGCTTTCATTACAAGTCACTGAAAATGAATTAAACATAAGACCTGGAGTTGCACGTTTTCTCGTGCCATTAGGCGCAACAATCAACATGACCGGAACAGCACTATATCAGGGTGTCGCCACTGTTTTTCTGGCACAAGTGTTTCAAGTAGATCTTAGTCTAACAAGTTATGCATTTATTATTACCATGGCTGTTGCTGCGTCCATTGGTTCTCCCGCCACACCTGGAGCAGGCATTGTTATTCTTAGCATGGTATTAGAAGGTGTTGGTATTCCAGCCGCCGGCGTTGCTTTACTTCTTGGTGTTGATCGTATTCTTGATATGTGTAGAACAGCTGTCAATGTATTAGGCGACGTTGTTGCCTGTACTGTAGCTGAACGTATACTGCCAGACGAAACAGAAGTTGAAGTTAATGAGGCAACTGAATCAATATAGTTAAATCTTGTTTTGGCGCTACGTATTTTAAGCACGTCTGTTGCTACGATTTAAAATGTCATACTGTCTCCATAATGAGGAATATTTGCCGGCCAGTTTTCCCGCGCAAAACATTTTTGCAAAACAGTTTTTGCTTCATCCTCCCCATGTATAAGAAAAAGTTTAGGATACGGTTTCTTGAATTTCTTTGCCCAGTCTAGAAGTTGTGATTGACTGGCATGCGCCGAAAAACCACCTAGCGTGTGAATCTTTGCTTTAACAACGATTTGTTCTTCACCAAGACGAAACTTTTTGACTCCATCAACCAACGCTCTACCTGGAGTACCGTTTGCCTGATAACCAACAATAACGACATGCGCATTACTTCGCCATAAGTTGTGTTTCAAATGATGGCGTATACGGCCGCCGTTACACATACCACTACCTGCAATAAAAATCGCGCCTTCACTCACTCTATTAAGTGCCATTGATTCTTCAGTAGACGCGGTATATCGCAAGACCGGAAGAAAAGAACTTAAACTTCCTGTTTTGCCCTGCTGAAGTGTCGCAACATCTTCACTATTAAATTCATTTTGATAACGATGATAAATTTCAGTAACCGCAATAGCCATCGGACTATCAAGATATACCGCTTGATTTTTAATTTTACCGGCTTGATATAATTCACCAAGGCGAAAGATAATCTCCTGAGTACGCCCTACGGCAAATGAGGGAATAAGAACATTACCTCCCGTGTTAGAAGCGTTGACTATGATCTCTTCAAATTCATCTAAAGTCTGTTCAAGTGAACGATGTTCCCTATTGCCATAAGTAGATTCCAGTAATAGAACATCGGCACTCTCTACAACTTCGGGGTCTTCTAACAGCGCAGCATAGCTATTACCTAAGTCCCCAGAAAATACTAATTTCTTTTCTTTACTACCTTCATTAACAAATAACTCGACAATAGCAGAACCAAGTATATGCCCTGCGTCTTGATAACATAGTTCAACACCATCAGCGATTGGTTGACGATGCCGATAAGGAATCCCCATACAAATTTCTAAAGCCAGTTCTGCATCTTCCATCGTATATAAAGGCTCAAATTCTTTTTTACCTGATCTACGTCGTCGCCTATTTTCCCATTCAGCATCACGTTCTTGTAAAGAAGCGGCATCTTTTAACATAACTTCTAACAAGTCTGCCGTAGGAGATGTCATATAAATCGGACCTTTGTATCCTTTAGCGACCAAAAGCGGCAATCGACCGGAATGATCCAGATGAGCATGAGATAGAACAACAGCATCCAGTTTATGAACATTGAATGGAAATGATTTTTTATTGGCTTTTTCTGCTGCGCGACTGCCTTGAACAAGTCCACACTCTAACAGTATAG
>JBFIIJ010000364.1:0-2844 GCA_041601315.1 Gammaproteobacteria bacterium | reverse complement strand
GGCACGTAGTTAGCCGGTGCTTCTTCTTCCGGTACCGTCAGTAATCACGGATATTAACCGTAACCGTTTCGTTCCGGCTGAAAGAGCTTTACAACCCGAAGGCCTTCTTCACTCACGCGGCATGGCTGGATCAGGGTTGCCCCCATTGTCCAAAATGCCCCTCTGCTGCCTCCCGTAGGAGTCTGGACCGTGTCTCAGTTCCAGTGTGGCTGATCGTCCTCTCAGACCAGCTACAGATCGTCGCCTTGGTAGGCTTTTACCCCACCAACAAGCTAATCTGACTTAGGCTCATCCAATAGTGCAAGGTCCGAAGATCCCCTGCTTTCCCCCGTAGGGCGTATGCGGTATTAGCGTGCGTTTCCACACGTTGTCCCCCGCTACTGGGCAGATTCCTAAGCATTACTCACCCGTCCGCCACTCGTCAGCGAGAGCAAGCTCTCCTGTTACCGTTCGACTTGCATGTGTTAAGCATGCCGCTAGCGTTCAATCTGAGCCAGGATCAAACTCTTCAGTTTAATCATGTTAGCTGCTTATGGCAGCAAATCTTGGCTCGATGATTACTATAATAATTAATGCAATGTAAACACTACTTCAACTAAGCTTTCACCGATGTTTCTTGGTGATTTAAGCCGTCTACGTAAGCGCCCACACAAATTACTTGATCAGAAATTGTTAAAGAACAGGATTGGTTAGCCCCAATCGGGAAGCGGCATTATACAGATCGGATGCCCTTGGTCAACAACTGTATTACACTTTTTTTACATTAATATAAGTTGTTGATTTAATTTGATTATATTGTATTAGTTCTCTAAAAATTAGCTATTAAATTAATACTGAAAATATAGCTTTATTTACTAAGCATGATGGCGATATTTTTAAAACCATATTGTCTGGCATAGTCTATTGCATTCATACCATTTTTTGCTTTTAGCTCTTTATCTGCACCGACTTCAAGCAAAGCCCTTACAAGCTTCACATCGCCATGAGCCGTTGCATCAATTAATGCAGTCCATCCATCTACGTGCTGAACATTTACATCTGCGCCTTTCTCAATAAATAACAAGCCAAGCTCAGTATAACCGCGGCTCGCCGCCATTATTAACGGTGTCAGCCGCCCATTATCATAGGCGTCTATATCTGCTCCATAAGACAATAATCGTTTCGCAGCTTCTAAATGATTTTTTTCAACCGCATATTGTAAAGCTGTCCGTTTCATTGAACCTCGTTTATTTGGGTCCGCTCCTTGTGTAAACAGTAGGTCAATAATCTCAACATTACCTTGAGAGGCAGCAAGCATGATCGGAGTCATTCCATTAACCACTTCATTTATGGTTTCTCTATTGGACAATAAAAACTTTTTTACTTCCTCAACTTTGCTTTCGGTAACAATTAGGTGAAGACTATTTTCCTGAGATGTTGCATTTAAATTTAGTTGTTCAAGTACCTCTACTTTAGATGATAAAGAATCAGTAAAAGATTGGATGACAGATTTATTCTCAGAAAAATAATTGAATAATAAATAGATAACGAAGAAAACAATAATTATTGGTAAAACTGAAAAACTACTTTGTGGTAGACGCTCAACAACTTGCTCAAACTCTTCATCATCTTGTGACATTGAGAATACCCCTCTTTGTCATACTTAATCAGGTCTTCTAGAGCAAAGTTAGTCTTTTAATATTACTTTAGCAAACTTTCTCTTACCAACTTGCATCACCGCTGTAAAACCAGCGTTAAGTAACTGTTTGCTATCTTCAACACGTTCACCATCAATTTTTACAGCACCTTGTTTCACCATTCGATGCGCATCCGAAGTACTGTTAACCAGGTTTGCCTCTTTCAAAATATTGGCAAATGGCATTCCTTCAGAACCGATAAATATCTCTATCTCTTGGACATCGTCGGGAATCGCGTTATTGCTAAAACGATTAATAAAATCAGCCTGTGCTGCTTCTGCTGCTTTCTCATCATGAAAACGTGTAATAATTTCTTCTGCTAATTTGAATTTGATATCTCGAGGGTTTGCGCCTTGTTCGATTTCTTTTTTGAAAGCATTAATTTCAGCAAGTGGTTTAAAGCTTAATAATTCAAAATAACGCCACATTAGATCGTCAGATACAGACATAATTTTTCCAAACATCTCGTTTGGAGCTTCATCGATCCCAATATAATTGTTTAACGATTTAGACATTTTCTGAACACCGTCCAACCCTTCAAGTATTGGCATAGTCAAAACGACTTGCGGTGCTTTTCCGTGTGCTTCCTGTAATTGACGTCCAACTAGCAAATTAAATTTTTGATCTGTACCGCCCAACTCAACATCTGCATCCAAAGCTACTGAATCATATCCTTGTACTAATGGATATAGAAACTCGTGGATGGCAATTGACTGATTCGATTTATAACGTTTATTAAAATCATCGCGTTCCAACATTCTGGCAACAGTATAATTTGATGCTAAACGAACAATATCCGCCGCATTCATTTTGTCCATCCAACTCGAATTAAAAGCGACTTTAGTTAATTCTGGATCAAGTATTTTAAATACCTGTTGTTGGTAGCTTTCCGCATTCTCTATCACTTGTTCTCTGGTTAATGGAGGACGCGTCGCACTTTTGCCGGAAGGATCACCTATCATCCCGGTAAAATCCCCTATCAGAAATATAACCCGATGACCTAATAACTGAAACTGACGTAGTTTATTTATCAAAACAGTGTGGCCAAGATGTAAATCTGGCGCGGTAGGATCAAAGCCTGCCTTGATATTAAGAGGTTTACCCGTTTCGAGTTTTTTCTTTAGTTCTTCTTTAACCAGTATCTCATCTGCACCTCTGGCAATTAGAT
>JBFIIJ010000363.1:0-2847 GCA_041601315.1 Gammaproteobacteria bacterium | reverse complement strand
TGCGACAGCCAGTAAACACAATATCAATTTCTGGTAAGTCCTGTAAATTCTGTTCAGACTGAAATTCAATTGTCTCATGCTTTACTGACATTAGTACTCCTTAAGTTCGTTGTTTTCCGTTTTATTGATTTGTAACATTCTTATTCAAAGTCACCGAACTGTGTAGTTGATGTAATTATAGCAATACCCTCAATTTCCACTAACCAACTTGGACGACAAACAGAACCTTCAACATATACAACCGGCATTTCCAAGGGGATTTTATCGAGTAGTACATCTTTAACCTTTCCTATATCACGTGGGTTCCGAAGATAAACTAAAATATAGAGCATATCGGCCAATACTGAATCATGCTCAGCCAGTAGGGCTTCGACATTTTCTACTGCTCTAGCGGTCTGTTTACAGACATCGTTTAAATGAATAACTTCTCCGGTTGTGTCGATACTGGCGGTACCTGAAATGTGCAAGTGAGACCTGTCACCGAATTTCACATTTTGCCCTCGTTCAAAGGTAACTCCATAGTCATTGGTTGGACACATCATGTCTGGGGCTTCCATTCGAACTAACTGATCTTTGTCAAGGCCTCCAATAGCAAGGGCATCCATCGTAACCAATGAGTTAACATTCAAGGACTTCCCTTCAATTCCCGTACTCGCAATATATCTCGTATCTGCTGTAAGGTTAACTTCATCGAACAGTTTCTTCCGAGCTTCGACCATTCCTTGATAATGGTTATCTATATCCCTAACATAAATCCAGGTACGGACACAGTTATTAAGAAGATCCATATCATGACATGCTAGTAACTCTTGATAATCTGAAAATAACTCTCTGGTTTGACGTGACGAATCCAGATCACCATCTCCAGAAAAGCCACCAGTAAATAGCAGATTAATATTATTGCCTTCTAGTAATAGACCGTTACGGTATTCCTTACCGTTGATGGTTTTCAATTTTGTTCGCTTGAATGAATTACCTTTAATATGATAAGAAAGAAAATAAATTCCTCCTCCACGAAAAGCTGGAGGTTGACCAATAATTGCAAAAGCACCATTTTGACAATATTCGAACAGTTCACTATCGGTCAAAAGAACCTTTTGATTTTGTATATCACTGAGAATAAAGCGCGTTAAAACTTGTGTGTCTGATTGTAATTCTAAACGCTCAAGAACCAACTTGTAGTCTTTAAACACGTTGTCTAGTGATTTGTTAAAATCCGGTTCTCGCTTTGACCTAATCAGAATAAAATATTCATCACAATCATTCAGCCCTTTGAAAACTGATGCACTTGTTCTATCACTGTATTTTATGTGTTCGACGGCCATATATTTTCCTTTTTAGTATTTCTAATTTAATACTTAGCGACCTATAATCCGTGAATGGCCGGTTCCCGTAGCCCCACTTGGGAGGAATCGTTCCATCGTTGTATCTAGAAAGCGATCAGCTCCAACATCGTATATGTGAAAACACTCCGATGATTCCAGAACGATATATTTACCGTCAGACGCAGGATTGATGGAAAAGAAAGCTTTTGATGGCATAGGACTAACAGCACTTCCTGTCAAAGAAAAATCAAGAGGTTCAAAGGGAAATAGCTCTATTCGTCTCCACAGTTCCATTGTAGCTCCATCAATCAAATCTAGTTTGTTAGGTGTATTTGTCACTGCAATAATTGTTTTACCCTGTAATGCAAATGGAACATGCTGACTAACGCGAAACAGATCATCTGGTGCATACTGATCTACCACATGAGTTTTATCATCTTTAATTTGCATCTTTATGATGGCACCTGGACCTTCAATAATTACTTCCTGCTTATAATTAATTGAGAAATTATGGCCCGAAACATAAAAAATCGTCGGGTCAAAAAGATCGAATTCCATATGTGCTGACACGGGCACAGATACATCTGTTTCCCAGTGTTTACCTGTTTTTGTATCAAAGGTGATTACAGATTTTGGTATTATTCCTGCGTTGTGACATTCTCGGTATCTGTCAGGATTTTCATTAATTGAGACCCTGGGATAATTTATGCGCATGTCGCTCTTGAAACTAGTAAACACCAAAAATCGATTATCCGGTGATACCGTTATCTGGTGAATGCGATCATCAATTTCCAATACATGAATAATTTCCACTTTACCAGTTTCAATATTAACGGTACCAATTTCACAGGATGCTACATTAGTATCGCCATTTAAGATTGCGGCAGTATGAGCTAATGGCCAGCGAACAAAATACCAGAGCGAATAATCTGGTGAAAATCCCCCTGTGCATGTGTAAAACATAGGTTCTTCATCATCTTCTTCCATCATAACGAACCCTTCTCGAGATTCGGTATCGATCATAAAGAATGATGTTCCATTAAGAAAATTTCCGCGACTGACAAAAAGTTTACCGTTTGGACTAACCTGTAGGACATGTGTCGAAAACATTTCCTTAACTACGAAATCTATATTTAAGGGTGTTTTTTCTGGATTTACTAATCGGCGAATTTGGTTTTGTGCATGATTGATATTGACATGTGGAATTGACCAGCGATCAATCGATTTATTAGAGAAATTCACTATGTCAAAAAAATGTCCGTTCGAATATTGCCGACACGCACCGAACCTAATATCCATTTCTGGAATTTCGTGAGTGTTAGCAAAGTTTATTAATTCATGCCTAACAGATACTGACTTCATTATTGAATCAATACCTTATACTGATTTAGCAAAGGTATTATGAATTTCCTCCTTCGATATAATTTTTAATCTGCCAAACACTATCTGACCTAGTTTTATCATCGTACTTTTATAAAGCGCGATAAAAATACCAGAGGTACTTAACTCACTATTTGATTTC
>JBFIIJ010000362.1:0-2850 GCA_041601315.1 Gammaproteobacteria bacterium | reverse complement strand
TCAATTCATATTGCGTGAATCAATAAACGCATCACTATAAATTATGAAAAAACATTTAGTTAAATCTATGAAACAACAATCAGGAATAGCGCTCGTGATTGTACTTTGGATGTTATCTTTATTGATAATATTGGCAATGGGTTATAGCCGGATGGTGCGTATAGAAACAGGCTTAACCGCAAACCTTGTTCACTCCAGTCAGGCAAAAGCAATCGCTGAAGCAGGCATATGGCAATCCGTTACCGAGTTATTAAAACCTAAAATAGAACAACAATGGAAAACAGATGGAACAGAGTATTCCTTTGAATTTGAACAAGGCATTGTTAATCTGAATATAATAGATGAAACTGGTAAAATTGATTTAAATACAGCTCATACTGAACTATTACAAGGTTTAATCGAATCAATTGATTTACCTGAAGAAAATAGTCTGGAGTTATTGGAAGCAATTTTAGACTGGCGGGACAAAGATAATCTGACACGTAATCACGGCGCTGAAGACAATGATTATCGACTACGTGATTTCCAATATGGTGCTAAAGATGGCCCATTTAACAGTCTAAGTGAATTACAACTTGTAATGGGTATGACAACAGATATTTATAAGCAATTAAGGCCAGCACTAACCATTTATTCCAATCAATCAGGCATTAACCCAAACTCTGCTCCTAAAAGTGCTTTATTAGCAATACCAGGGATAACCGAAGAACAAGTTGAATATTTTTTGCAAACCAGATCTGAAAACCTTGATACGCAAACCCCGGCTTCTTTTATAGGGACAAATCCTAAATACCTGTCAAAATCAAGTGGACAGGTTTTTAGTATTACTAGCGAAAGCGTTATCGATAAAACACATGCGAGACTTGATGTTATTGTTTTGATGAAAAAACATTTAAATAAACCTTATGCTATTTTATCATGGGAAGAGTCATCGGATAGCAGCAAAGTAGTTGATGAACAGAAATTAGAAATAGACGAGAGTTAATTAATGCTTAATAAACTAAATTTTAGTGATGCAGTTAATTGGTGGATCAGCGGGCTAGCTTATTTATGCCCAACTTCTGTGCGTAATGTATTTATAACTCCTCCTGAATTAATCACTATTGAATTTAACGGACAGGATGTACTTTTTAAACGATACACATCTGATTTAAACGAAGCAATTGAAACTCATCAGTTCAACAAGAGCGATGACGTTGAAAGATTACGTGCATTAAGTTGGCTCGAGAAACAAAAAGAAGAAAAGGCAGAAATTACATTAATTCTTCCTGATGAATTCTTTTTGAAAAAGAAAATAACATTTCCTAAAGCTGCGATCTCAAATTTGAGACAAGTACTTTCATTTGAGATGAGTCGAAAAACCCCCTTTAGTCCTGAGCAAGTTTATTTTGATTTTTTACTACATGTTGGAAACGAAAAAACCGACAAGATTCATCCTGAGTTATTTTTAGTGCCGCGTGAACGAATTAATTCTGAACTTGAACTACTTGAATCATGGAGTATTAGACTAGATGCGATACGACCTGCCAACTATAGAAGCAATTCCGATATCAACTTAATTGCTCCGGAATATCAACCAAATAACAAAAGCAAGCCAGACAAAACAATGCATTTTCTAGTATCAACAGCATGCTTACTTTTAATGGCGATATTGTACGCTCCTATAGTTATTCAACAAAAAGAATTAGCAATATTCGAATCAGCTGTTGCCAAAAGTCGAAAAGACGCTATTGAGTTACAAGCTCTTAAGCAAGACAAAGACTTAATTCTTGAACAATCAAATTTCCTGGAAAACAAGCGGCGCGATGAACTAAGCAGTATCGCGCTTATCAATGAAGTAACACAGATTATCCCTGACGACACATGGTTAAGTCGATTTGTTATGAAGGAAAATGAATTACAATTACAAGGTGAATCGAGCAATGCATCCTCATTAATTCAAACGCTCGAATCATCTCCGTTTTTTACTAATGTGCAATTTAGGTCCCCTGTTACACAGAACAAGATTAGTCATAAAGATAAGTTTAATCTGTCAGCCACCTTTACACGAGAAAGCACATGACAGACAAACTATCAAATTGGCAGCATGGAATAATATCGGTGACTATTCTTTTTTTCGTTTCAGTCGCTTTTTATCTAATTATAATTCAACCCGCACTTAAGATTAGAATTAATAATGCTGAGCGCATTGATAATTTGTCGTTTCAGTTAAATAAATTCTCAACTACTAAAGCTCAAATTGAGCAACTTAAAGAAGAAATAAAAAATATTACTGAGCATGACGTCAATAAGGGCAATTTTCTTGAAGGTAAAGCGCCGGCAATAATTGCTGCTAATTTACAAAAAAAACTTAAAACCATTATTGAAACTAACGGAGGAAATTTAGTTAGCACGCATGCCATTACTGGCAAAGAAGATGACTCATATCCGAAGGTCACTATTAAAGTACATATGCAAGTAGACATGAAGGCATTGCAGGCGGTCTTATATAATTTAACAACGAATAAGCCATTATTATTTACAGATAACCTTTTAATTCAAAGTCGACAATCATCAAGCAAAAGAAAAAATAGAAATTCTGGTCAAATAGAAGTGCGATTTGATGTTACTGGCTATCTGGATAATTCTGCAATATGAAAAGGCTAAAACAAACAATATTAAAGAGTGTTAAATTTATTTTAATTTGCGTCATATGTATTTTGGGATATACATTATGGTTTCAATTAAATAAAACAATCACTCTTCCTGTTATTGAAAATGCACACACAAACTCGATTCTTGAGAATGATACTGAATTGTCTGAACTAAAAATTGAGACACCCGCAATTACTGAATACGATGAGATTATCG
>JBFIIJ010000361.1:0-2850 GCA_041601315.1 Gammaproteobacteria bacterium | reverse complement strand
CCTATATTTTCAAAAACAATTCGGCTACCTATCTCAAGTGCTTCACCAAAAAAATAATCACCAAATAAATCTCCACTTAAACAACTGCAACCTGTCAAACGATATGCATAATCACTTTTATCACAAGCATTCGTTACCTTTGGTTGAAATTGATATTCAAATACTTCCGGCAAATGATTTATTGCTGTATCTAATACCGCTACTTGCTTACCTTCGCTTATAAAAAGATCTATGACAGTAGCAAGTAAATAACCTGCATGACCCGTTATAGCCTTACCCGGTTCAAAATAAACATCAACGGCATAACTATCCTGTAACCATTTAATTATGTCGGTCAACGGACTTAAATTTGAAATATTATTTATTAAATACCCACCACCCAGATTTAACCACTTCAAATCTATTTCCTCAGACGGAATGCCTGACATAACTTTCAAAACGGTTTGTTTCATCTCATCAAAGTTCAATGACTCACAATTATTATGAATATGCAGTCCTTCAACGAATTGCCAATCAATTATTACTTTCTTTTCTAATAAGTCATTCAGTGATATACCTAACTTCGAATAAGCTCGACAAGGATCGTATCTTTCATCTTTTACAAATGACATTTCCGGATTAATTCGAACACCACAACTCGCTACGCTATTAATTTTTTCTGCATAGGAATTAGCTTGTGTATATGAATTTAAAGTAACGAAATCAGTTAACTCAAGAATCTGATCCCATTCATCCTCTCTATAACCTGGTGTTGTAATATGGATGGTTTGATTATCGTCTAGAATTTCTTTTGCAAGCTGAACTTCAAACAATGAACTACAGGAAAATCCATCGACATAAGGTTTAATTATTTCCAGTAAGCCGGACACATTCGCTGATTTAATTGAATAAAGAGGAAAACAACCGGTTTTTTCTTTTATATCTCTCAGTAATTCAAGCACATTAATAATTTCGCCCTGATCATAGATATAAGCAGGTGACAATAAATCAGTGTTATTGAAAATTGAATCTTTCATGTTATTGTTGTTCTTATTTTATACATTGAAATTAATTAAAAGAGAGTCCTTCATGAATTATAAAAAATATTACGCCCTATTACCCTTGCTTTGCTTATTAAGTTTGCATGTTAATGCCGAAGAATACAAAACGGGCAGCTTGACTCAAGAAGAATATCAGAAGGTTAGTGATTCAACAGCTGAACACGCGGATTGCATGAATGAATTTGCAATGTCCCAAACTGATGTTCAAGCAGATTTGAGGGTTATTGCCGATCATGCTATGAAAGAATGTTCGCCGATACTCGAAGAGCTTTATAATTTTTTAATCACAAATAATTATGCTCCAGAACCAATGAGACGTTATGTCAGTGGTATCAGTAACAAAGCAGCAAATGCCTTATTACGTAACCTCATGATGTTTATGGCACAGAAAAAACAATAACTAATCAAAACTATATTTTTAATTACGAATATTCCCGAAATCTGGCAGAATAAACGGAGCAAATTGTTTCAACGCTTCTTGATAAACATTGCGCTTGAAAGAAACAACTTCTTCAACCGGGTACCAGAAATCGACCCATTTCCAGACATCAAATTCAGGTTTTGGTGAGTGAGAAAGATCGACGCAACTTTCATCAACGACCAATTTGAGCAAATACCAAATCTGCTTTTGCCCAATACATAAAGGATAGGTATTTTGGCGGATAAACCGTTTCGGCAACCAATAACGTAACCAATCATCCGTAGAACCAATAATCTCAACATGCTCGGCATCCAGACCGGTTTCTTCTTTTAGTTCGCGGTACATCGCAGACTCGGAATCTTCGTCTTTTTTTATCCCGCCCTGCGGAAACTGCCACGCATCAACGCCCAAACGACGACACCAGAAAACCTGCCCGTCATCATTCGTCAGTATGATTCCAACATTAGCTCTAAAGCCTTCTGAATCAATCATTTTTCATATCCAATAAGTATTTCATTTTTAGATTCTCCAATAAATAATAGCGCAAAACAAGCAAACCATTTGCCTTATCTGAAATAACTTCTACACTAGCCGCTTTTATTAAAATGCTTAATATTCAATAACATGAAACTCGCTATATTTGATCTCGACAATACCTTAATCGCCGGAGACAGTGACTGCCTGTGGGGAGAATTTCTGGCTGAACAAGGCTATGTGGATTCCGAGGCTTATCAAGCCGGCCATGAAAAGTTTTATCAAGAATACGTTGATGGAACGATGGATATCCATGAGTTTCTGGAATTTCAGCTAAAAGTGCTTGCAGATAATGATCGAACAACACTGGAAGAATGGCGAAAAAATTACATCGAAGAAAAGATCAAACCAATCATGTTACCCAAAGCAATTGAACTGGTAGAAGATCATCGCCAACAAGGTCATGAACTATTAATCATCACCGCAACAAATCGCTTCATCACCGAACCGATAGCAAAAGAATTTAAAATAGAGAACTTAATCGCCTGCGAACCGGAAATGAAAGACGACCAATACACCGGCAAAGTCACCGGCACACCCTCCTACGCCCAAGGAAAAGTCACACGCTTAAATGAATGGTTAGAGAATCACGAACAAGTTAAAGAGTCATGGTTCTACAGCGACTCCCACAACGACATCCCATTACTAAAAGAAGTCGACCACGCGATAGCTGTCGATGCCGATGAAACATTAATAACAGAAGCCAAAAAACAAAACTGGCCTGTTATTAGTTTAAGATAATGAACTCCTACGTAAGCCACATAATTATTTTTGCTGCTCTAATATTCAATGGATATATTTTTTGGATGATATTACAGATCACTCTTGCAGCTTGGGGAAGTAAAAAAGTATCGG
>JBFIIJ010000360.1:0-2854 GCA_041601315.1 Gammaproteobacteria bacterium | reverse complement strand
GTATCTGCTTTGTAAGTTTGTAATTTAATTGCATCAACACCACAGTCTGCAGCTTCATCAATCAGACGTTTAGCCTGATTAAAAGTAGTAAAATTACCACCTATTTCTGCAATAATATAACAACGCTCAGGCTGAAAATGATTAAACATGCTTACTTCTCAAGGATGTAACAATGAAATGCTGGAGCAACACCTTCACCCAATTCGTCATCCATTAAAATAATTGGTTCAAGAAACTCTCGAAGTGTTTCTATCCATTCTTGTTTTATTTTAAGTAAATTTTCTTTATCTAGTGAGTTTGTCATTTTTAACAATACGGGAAAAAGTGGTCGTAGCCCAACATCCCATATCTTCACAGTGGTATCAGATAAGTGACTAACATGGTCAATTATTTTAAGTTCTGAACTATTGAACATTTTCTCCCATGTCTGTTTGGTTCGTGCATGTCTAATGTTTGCGGAAAAACGACCGCGGTCTAATTTCTCCAAAAATTTCCATTTCACATTCTTGCTTTTTAAATATAATTCATTATAAAAACTAAATTCTGGAAGAGTGTCATTTGGTAGCATCAAACATACCTTGCCTCCTGGAGACAGGATCCTTGCTATTTCTTTTATTACCATTTCAGGTTCATCAAGCCAATAAACTATGTTTGAAAAAACACTATTAAAACTGTTTTCTTTAAAAGGTAATTTCTTATTCGCATCGCCCTGTTTTAATGATCCGTAAAAATCTAGTTGTTCTGCTTTTTTTAATAAATTTTCTTTATGGTCAAATCCAACATCTATCATATAAGTTGGTTTCTGTATAACTATGGGCTTCTTAGCATTATCAAATGAATCAAAAACATCTGCATTTTCAAAAAACTGCTCAAGATTAGAAACAGATCGAAATGCATCGTAGCTTGGATCGAACATGCCACCAGATCTGATAAATGAAAAAACTCCATCGCCACAACCAAAATCAAGTGAAGGAGAAAGAAATTCAAATTGCTGCATAGCTCTTATATCTAATTCTCGCCACATTGCAGTTTCTGGTCTAAGCCAAAACATATTTAGTAATTGTTCAAATGTTGTAGAGTTTTTCAAACTTTCACCTTTACTCAATTGCTCACTATATTGGGATAAATGTTATACACAATATGAATCACGAATAATTGAATTAATGTGGTTACAATTGCCTTTAATAGTATTTATTTCGGTGTTACTGTCCAACCAAAGATTAAGAATTCTATCCCCAACCCATTTCGTAACAATTAAATTCTCAGCTTTAAAAACATCAGGACTCAAATATTTTGAAATATCAGGATACCAACTACTAACATTCATTCCTTTCAAGAGCATACTTTTTAATATTAAGTTTCGCTTTTCAGGCTCCATTAAAATATTGAATCGCCAAGGAACCGCACCTCCAGGTAATTCAGGAATTTTTATTTCCTTCGTATTTCTCAACAAACGCTTATAATGTTCAACCTTTTCTAATCTAACTGAAATATTAGTTTCTAAAGCATCAATGGCTTTATCTATCTCATTGATCTTTTTTACTGAGAGAAAAGTTACTTTAGTTAACATTTGCTGTTTTAAACTTTTAGAAAATTTTATTACGCATGCTTCTGGAGGCGAAAGATAATATGAGTTGTATATTCTTTTATAATACTGATTTATCTTATCTAAACTTTCAGTATCAATTTTGCAATCAAAATTCTTTATTGCATATTGCAATTTATCTAAAGCTTTTTCTGTATTAGCGACTACTCTACCTCCACCTTCTAAATCGAGAATTTTGCCAGCACCATAACTAAATACTGCATAATCACCAAAAGAACCGACACTTTTACCTGATATACAAGCTCCTTCTGCTTGAGCACAATCCTCAATCAACGGTACGTTATGTTTTATACAGAGTTTACGAATTTCTTTAATATTTGAAGGAATACCATAGGCATGAACACAAATTACAGCGGACACATGATTAATGACATTTTCTAGAGAAGAGACTGACAAACCATAGTTCTCTTTATCAATATCAACAAACCAAGGTTCACACTCACTTAAGAATATTGCAGCAATCACATTTGGGCAAACAGACGCCTGTATTGCCACGTATTTTTTATTACGATTTAAAGCCATTAGACTAGCAATTAATGCAGAAGTCCCATTTTGGAGCCAGAAATCCACCATAAAAAGTTACTAACTATTAATTCAACCCGTTGGTAGATGATTCCATCTTCTTACTATTTTTTTTCTTTCCCAATTTGTTTTTCTTTGGGGGATGCCTGGATATTTGATTATGGATAACTACATCTTGAATTCCCTTATACTTTCGTACCCGCATTTCTCCTTTTAATTTAACTTTATCAGGCTCTGTAACCACACCATATGAACATAAATGACAAGCTGGATTATCCTCAAGATAAGTATGTTTTTTAAAAGCTTGTCTGATTGCTTCAGAATGCTCTCCTTTCCATATTTTCTGTAGAGATTCTTTACTGGCATCACCTAATATTTTCCTACCTGAATAATCAGATATACATTGATGAACTCTTCCATCATAAGCTATCGTCATTCGTTGCCACGGTTTGGCACATACATAATAAGTGTCGAATGCCATTTCTTTAAGCTCGAAATCTCTCAATTCATCGGCAATGATGTTTATACGATCTACAACACCGTCCCATGCTTGATAAAAAGCATCTGGATTATTTTTCACTGCAGACATAATCGATTGAACACGTAATAATGGACGAATTTTCTTTTTACTATCTCGGTATTCCTTCATAAATTTGACCCGTTCGATAGTTTCTTCGAATATCGCCGGTGCCCGAATTTCATTATAGACATCACCAATACCATCAG
>JBFIIJ010000359.1:0-2855 GCA_041601315.1 Gammaproteobacteria bacterium | reverse complement strand
CCTTTTTCGTTTTTGGCTCCCCGGGACAGGCTCGAACTGCCGACCTAGTGATTAACAGTCACCCGCTCTACCGACTGAGCTACCGGGGAATATTCGAGAACGCGTATACTACTGATGGAGGTTGGTATGGTCAACCATCATTATGAAACTAGTTTTCTACTGCTTTTTTAATCCTTTCCATGCTCTTTTCAAGGTTTTCCATACTGGTTGCGAATGAGATTCGCATGCAGCCCGGAGCACCAAAAGCTGATCCTGGTACCATTGCTACTTCTGCTTTTTCCAGAAAGAATTCAGCCAATTCAATATCGTTATTAATTCCTTCCATAGTTTCCATCAACTCATTCATATCCGGGAAACTGTAAAATGTGCCTTCCGATGCAAGACATCGAATTCCATCAATTGCATTTAAAGCATTAAGTACAAAGTCATGTCGTTGCTTAAAAATACCTGTGCTTTCCTTAATGTAGGTTTGGTCGCCAGTTAAAGCAGCAACTGCAGCAGCTTGGGCAATAGACGTCGGATTTGATGTGCTTTGGGATTGAATTTTATTCATTCCTTTTATAATAGCTTCCGGTCCACCAACATAGCCAATACGCCAACCAGTCATTGAGTAAGCTTTTGAAACGCCATTAACGACAACGGTACGATCATACAACTCAGGACAGGCATTCACGATATTAACGAATTTATCTTGTCCCCAAAGAACGTGTTCATATATGTCATCTGTTACGACGAGAATTTCGGGATGATCGATTAAAACCTCTCCCAGGGCGGCTAATTCTTCTTCACTATAACTAACACCAGTAGGGTTAGAAGGGCTATTAAAAACGACCATGCGGGTTTTATCAGAAATTGCACCCTGTAATTTTTTAGGTGTAATTTTGAAATGCTCATCAATGGTTGTTTTTAAAATAACGGGTTCTGCGCCAGCCAGCTTTGCCATATCAGGGTATGAAACCCAATACGGTGCAGGAATGATTATTTCATCACCAGGGTTGAGTATGGCTTGAAATAAATTATAAAGGCTATGTTTAGCACCACAGGCAACGGAAATTTGATTCTTGCTATATTCAAGATTATTTTCGCGTTTGAACTTATCGATAATTGCATTTTTTAAAGCAGCGGTTCCATCAACAGCCGTATATTTTGTCTGGCCTTTTTTCAAGGCTTCAATTGCTGCTGCCTTTATGTGTTCTGGTGTGTCAAAATCAGGTTCGCCGGCACCGAGACCAATAATGTCTTTACCTTCAGCTTGAAGTTCAGCGGCGCGAGCCGTTACTGCGAGTGTTGGTGATGGTTTTATACTTTGTGCGCGGTGTGATAATGAAATATCCAACGGTTGTCTCCTGATTTTAAAACGAGTTACAAAAGGCGTGTAATATACTCGAATCTGAGTACGAAAAAACTAGCAAAATGAAAGAATTTTCACTTATTTCAGAATATTCACCTGCAGGTGACCAACCCGTAGCAATAAAAAGCCTAATTGAAGGTTTGACCGATGGCTTAGCCTATCAAACACTGTTGGGTGTTACGGGTTCTGGTAAAACGTTTACCATCGCCAATGTTATTCAAGAGCAACAAAGGCCAACAATGATTCTGGCGCCTAATAAAACCTTGGCGGCACAACTTTATGGTGAGATGCGAGAGTTTTTCCCGAACAATGCGGTGGAATACTTCGTTTCTTATTACGATTACTTCCAACCTGAAGCTTATGTGCCAACGACAGATACCTATATCGAAAAAGACGCGTCTATTAACGAACATATCGAACAGATGCGCTTATCTGCAACGAAAGCAATTTTAGAAAGAAGAGATACCATAGTGGTTGCAACTGTTTCAGCGATTTATGGTCTAGGCGATCCTGATAGATACCTTAAGATGATTCTGCATCTTACTCGTGGGGATCTAATTGATCAGAGAACACTCTTACGTCGATTAACAGAAATTCAATATAATCGAAATGATATTGAACTTCATCGAGGTACTTTTCGTGTGAGGGGAGATGTCATTGATATTTTTCCTGCAGAATCTGAGCGAGAGGCAATACGAGTTGAACTGTTTGATGAAGAAATTGAATCAATTAGTCAATTTGACCCATTAACCGGAGAAGTCTTACGCAAACTTCCTCGTGTCACGATTCATCCGAAGTCTCACTACGTAACAGGTCGACAAATTCTGCTTGATGCGGTTGAATTGATCAAAGTCGAATTAAAAGAACGTTTGGAACAACTAGAATCACTCAATAAGTTAGTCGAGGCACAGCGGTTAGAACAAAGAACACGATTTGATATCGAAATGATCAATGAAATTGGTTATTGCTCAGGAATAGAAAATTATTCTCGTTACCTCTCTGGTCGTGCAGCAGGAGAACCACCACCGACTTTACTGGATTATTTACCTGGAGATGCATTAGTCATAATTGATGAAAGTCATGTCACCATTCCGCAATTGGGTGCGATGTATAAAGGTGATCGTGCGCGTAAGCAAAACCTGGTTGAGTATGGCTTTAGATTACCTTCAGCTTTAGATAATCGTCCTTTACGTTTTAATGAGTTTGAAAAACTCGCACCTCAAATTATTTTTACATCAGCGACACCGGGAAAGTATGAAGGAGAACATTCGGATCAAATTGTAGAACAAGTGGTTCGACCTACCGGTTTACTTGATCCCGAAATTGAAGTACGACCAGTATCAACGCAAGTCGATGATGTCTTGTCAGAAATTAGTAAACGTGTTGCTGTTGATGAAAGAGTACTTATTACAACATTAACCAAACGAATGTCTGAAGATTTGACGGATTATTTATCTGAACACGGCGTTCGAGTTCGTTACCTTCATTCTGATATTGATACCGT
>JBFIIJ010000358.1:0-2856 GCA_041601315.1 Gammaproteobacteria bacterium | reverse complement strand
ATGCTTGAACATAACCACCCTTTTAAAAAGGTTGCCGCTGGAACAGCTGAATGGCACATCGAAGTACCCGCAGAAAGCAGCACCACATTGGAATACAATGTTTTAGTTAGATATTAAATCTCACACCTGATATCTAAGCGTATGTCAGTTAATGTTTTTATTTTCCATAATTCGCTACTTTACTATGATAGAACTCAAAGAGTTCTATCATAGTAAATGGCTTGCTAAAATAATAATCCTGAAATGTATCGCAATTTTTATCTACTAGATATTTTTGTGATTCAGTTTATATACATTCGGCAACAATATATAAATTTAAATAATTGGACATTGCTCTTATAGTGTCGACTAAACTGTCTTCATCTTTATTAATATCGATATCTACGACAATGGATTTGAAACTTAAACGAAAAGAAACACTATAAAAATTAAATATTATAGCTGTTAAAAAGGTAAAGAATAAATATGCTAAATTATCTGCTTAATTATTCTTTATGGCTTGCAATAAAATAAGATGCGTTAATGTTTCCGAAGCAAGAAATAAGGCCTTATTCATTATTTCTTCATTTTTAGTCATCAATATAAAACTATCGTAATATTCATAAATAGATTCATATTCCGATATTAAAGTATCTAATCCAATTATCGGCGCATCGGTCAGTGTATTGTTATTGCTTAATTGATCTATGGTTTTAACATCCGTCCTTTTTTTTAGGTCAACTAAAATCTGATTAATTACAAACTCAGAATGTTCTCTAGCTGTTTCCACAACTACTCCGGATTCGCTAATATTCTCTATATATTTTGCCAATGTAATTTCCAGTATATAGGCAGTAATCAAAAACTCTTCGAATGAGTTTACTTTATCAGGGCCTGAAAGTTTTCTTGTTTGAGCCTTGTGCTCATCATACACGCGACGTCTCATGGCTCTTAGTAAAGCAGCATGTCCGAGCTCCTCTTTTGCCAGGATCTCGGCATATTGACGTACCTCATCATTATTACTAGTTGCGGCAATTTGTGAATAAATATCAAAAGCTCGTTCTTCGCGCTGTACTGCCGCTGCTAGTATTTCGTATAGAGTTTCCTTGAGTTGCTCCGCATTCTTACTAATTTCGGATGTAACAGCTTGCTCAGAAATAGCTACATTTGTGAGGTCTACTGATGCCTGTTTAGCCAGTTGTACAACATTATCTTCATGCGCTCGTTCTTCATCTGCCAAACGACTAAATAATGCAGCAATCTCAGGATTCTCAGTGCTTGCTGCTTCTGCGTACTCCATATAACGGTCAGCGGCACCGATTTCCATTTTCTGTGCTGTAGCTAGTAAATCTTCAATACGCTCAAACTGGATCAATTTTAAGTATCTCAATGGTTTTGGAGACAAAATATCCCATAGTTATTATTTAGCCTGTTGATTTAGATCAAGTCATCTCGCTTCATTTTCCAAAATAATACCTCCTCATGCGATAAATTGCCGCATCTATGATTATTGCGCTACAAAATTGATGAACGATTTAAATGACATAAATTCAAACATGATACATTTGCTTAAAATTGCATTCCTAAGTGGATTGTTATTTATTGTTATTAATCCTGCTCACGCATTAAATCTGGATGAAGTAATTGTAAAAAATCCCGCCAATAAGCTATTTCCAAATGCAGACCAATTTGAGCAAGATGTCGAAAAACCCAGTGTCGCCAAAGCCTATAAAGATTCAAAACAAATTGGCTTGATTTACCTGAACTCAGCTATCGTAAATTCAACCGGATATTCCGGCAAACCTATTCATGTCTTAGTTGGTTTGGATATGAAAGGCGTTATACAAAGTGTTCGTTTGATAAAGCACCATGAACCCATCATATTAATTGGCATTCCAGAATCTAAAATTACCGCCGTCATTGACAGTTACATTGGTATAGACGTTGTGGCACTGACTCAAAGCAGTGAAAGAAAACTTCCTTATGACGCTCTAAGTGGCGCGACTGTAACAGTACGTGTCATTGACGATAGCATTGTGCGTTCAGCAATGAAGTTGGCTCGTTGGTATGGATTAGGTGGGCTTAATGCAGATGCAAAAAAGTCAACAAACACAAAAGTAGAAATAGATCAAAATCAGAGTGAGATAAGCGACTGGGTTGACCTTCTCAGCAACGGTTCTGTAAAACGACTCAAGTTGACTGATAAAGATGTCAACGCATCTTTTGCCAAAGCCACGGGTACAAAGAAACAAATAAGAAGCAGACAAGGAAAACCAGATAATGAATTTATCGATTTATATACCGCATTAGTTTCAATACCAACCATAGGTCGAAGTCTACTTGGCGAAGCAGAATATGGAAACCTTGTTAAATCACTAAATCCGGAACAACACGCTATCATACTTGCAGCTAACGGTCCCTTCTCATTTAAAGGCTCGGGTTATGTTCGTGGCGGAATTTTTGATCGTTTTGAAGTTATCCAGAATGATAATGCGATTCGCTTTCGTGATATACATCATAAGAAACTTAGACAACTTGCAGCAAGCGGTGCACCTGAATTTCAGGATGTCGATCTTTTTCAAATACCAGCTGAAATTAAATTTAATCCTACACAACCCTGGCATATTGAATTATTAGTGAGTCGAGAAACAGGTGCGCGCGACAAAGTATTCACGACATTTGATCTTAATTATCAAACCCCGCAACATTATCTCAAAACGATTGAGCAACCGAGTGAAATAAACGATCCAACAAATTCAGTCACCGCATCACAATTAACAGAAGAAAACGAGACGCCTCTTTGGAAAACATTATGGCAAGATAAAATAATACAGATCATCGTATTAGTATTAGCACTGTCTTTACTTGCATGGATTT
>JBFIIJ010000357.1:0-2869 GCA_041601315.1 Gammaproteobacteria bacterium | reverse complement strand
GCTTTTTATTCAGGTTTCGCCAAAGGTCGCAATCTGATTCTAAACAAAACAATTTTTTTAATTTTTCATACGATTCAGGAATCATCGCTGCGCAAACATAGGGAGCCAATTTGATGTTTTTATTCGACCAATTCTGGTCTAGCTGCGGCGATTTAATATGAAGCTGACCGTTTTCCAATACTTCTCGTTTTAAAGAAGCGCCTGTCCATGCCATACCGAGCTCTGCTTCCAAAATCGCTGATACCTTGGCTTGTTCATCTGGTGAATCAAAAGAAAGAGAATTTAAATTTTCGCCTAAACGTCTACCGAATAATGTGGCTCGATCGATGGTTTCCGTTCTCATTGTTTCTACATCGATAAGTTTTTTTAAAACATCAAGCCCACCATCCAAAGAGGAAACTATGCTGAAACTAACTGGAAAAGCGCGGCAAAAATGAGACAACAAAAGATCAGCTCGAATTTTTGCATCGAGTTCTAAAGCATCGGAACGGACCACAGCAAAGTCATTTCGTTCTTCTTCATTGAGATCGTATTGATAAAGCGCGGCGACTGAATCTTTACAAAAATTTTCGCGCACCGTGCTATCGAATAATAAATCGAATAAAGCGCGCTCCTGTTCCTGATAACTCATTTGTAACCATCCAGACTTTCTACAAGTAATTTACTAGTGCTTTTTTCACGTACAATTTTTCGTATACGTTCAAGTGTAGTCAATACCGTATTTTCTTTTACGCCTTCACACTCATAACAAACAGCTTTGACATTGGGTAATCGCGGCAACATTGATTCAAACATCTGCCATGTTTGATCAACAATCGCACATTCATGTGCATCAACATAAATCGGCCCATCTTTACTCTCTTTATTGTTTTCTTTTTGGCCTTGTTTCAGGCGACCACCGGCAATATGTACTTCAACAACTCGTTCGACTGGTAATTCATCAATTGCCTCTAATACGCTGCGACCACTTGCCATCTCATAAGAAACTAAATGCCCCATATCAAGCAATATGGCGCAGTCTGTTTGTTTTGCCAGGCTACCAAAGAAAGAAAACAAGTGCATAGAACCAGTAATGAATGTAACTGGCGGTGGTTCGACCGCGACGGGAACAGAAACTTTTGCCTGTACTTCTTTTACACGTTCAACGGCAAGTTGTAACGAAGCCTGATTAAACGGTGGCGGGATAAAATAACCTAAAGAAGTTGAATAACCGGGTCCCTCTTCCCAAAAACAATAAGCGACATCTTGCGCAAACCACGGTGATTCAACCGTTTCAATATGTTTCGATGTTGCTTCAAGCCAGGCATTAGAGTTTGGATAAGAACCACAAAAATTAATATAGGAAGGATGAAATAAAACAGGCGCGCCCGCTGCTTTAATTTTCTCGACCTCATCAATCACTTCATCAACATCAACCAGACCTGAATACTCGACAAAGCTCGGGCCACCCTTAGCACGAACTAAAGAAACAGGATCTGGATCTGATGAAAGACTCAAGCTAGCGCCGACACCTAATGTAGGAAGTTGTTCGATAAGAGCACTCATTTAGACATTGTTCTATGCTTGAGTAAAAGCATCAAGACTTTAACGAAAAATTAAAGAATTAATTTTGATCCACGCTTGTCATAAAAATTAGCAATGAATTCATCCAAATTATTGTTCTCAATTGCAGTACGTAAGCCTTTCATTAAATACTGGTAATAATAAAGGTTATGTATGGTGTTTAATCGCGCGCCCAGAATCTCATTCGTTTTATCGAGATGATGTAAGTATGCGCGCGAATAATTTTCACAAGTGTAGCAAGCACAGTTTTCATCAACAGGCGCTTGGTCATGTCGATGCGTTGCATTTCGAATTCGAATATCACCCACTTCCGTAAATAAATGACCATTACGTGCATTTCGTGTTGGCATGACGCAGTCAAACATATCAATACCACGACGCACCGATTCAACAAGATTCTCCGGCGTACCGACACCCATTAAATATCTCGGTTTATCCTCCGGCATGCCCGGCATGATGTTTTCTAGTACTTCCATCATTAAGTCGACCGGCTCGCCAACAGACAATCCACCAATGGCATAACCATCAAAACCAATTTCTTTAAGGCCATTCAAAGATGCTTCGCGTAATGATTCGTACATGCCACCTTGAACAATACCAAACAAGGCATTTTTATTATTACCATGCGCATCTTTCGATCGCTTTGCCCAACGCAAAGATAACTGCATAGATTCGCGGGCTTCTTCTTCAGTCGCAGGATACGGCGTACATTCATCAAAGATCATGACAATGTCTGAATTTAAACTATGCTGTATTTGGATTGCTTCTTCTGGCCCAAGGAAAACTTTAGAACCATCAATAGGCGATTTAAAATGTGCGCCTTCTTCTGTAATCTTTCTTGACTCAGCCAAACTAAAAACCTGAAAACCACCAGAGTCTGTCAGAATAGGTTTATCCCAATGCATGAATTGATGTAGTCCACCAAACTCTTTAATCACTTCCATGCCCGGACGTAGCATCAAATGAAATGTATTGCCTAAAATAATCTCCGCACCGATACCGACCAATTCTTCCGGCGTCATCGCCTTAACCGTGCCGTAAGTTCCTACTGGCATGAATGCCGGTGTTTCTATCGTACCGCGCGGAAAACTTATTTGTCCACGTCGTGCATCACCATCCTTATTTGATAATTTAAATTTCATTTTTTCCTGTTATTATCATGGCGTCGCCATAACTATAAAACCGATACTTTTCATTTATCGCATGTTGATAGGCATTCATTATATTTTCTTGCCCGGCAAAGGCACAAACTAACATTAACAATGTTGATTCGGACAAATGAAAATTCGTTAGTAACATATCTATT
>JBFIIJ010000356.1:0-2885 GCA_041601315.1 Gammaproteobacteria bacterium | reverse complement strand
TTGAATCAATCCGAACCGTTACGGTAACGGATATCCCGGAAAACCATCGTGATATTGTCATTGAAGCTGCATCAAATTATTTTTCCGGGCGCAAACGTCGAGTAAAAAAAGGCACTGCAACAAGATTTGACCTGGCAATTTTGTATGATCCAAATGAGAAGGAACCGCCTTCTAACGATGTGAATCGTATCGCTGAATTTGACGCATTGTTTATTCGCGAAACCACTTATGTCGATCATCATACATTTCGTTTTTCGCAAAGAGCCGTAAACGAGGGTCTGGTGGTAATGGATGATCCCAATTCCATACTTAAATGCACTAATAAGGTTTATCTGGCTGAATTAATGGCACGGAATAATATCCCCATACCCAAAACCATGATCGTGCATCGTTTTAATATCGATCAGATCGAAAAAACATTAGGTCTGCCCTGTATTTTAAAAAAGCCGGATAGTGCATTTTCAATGGGCGTCTCCAAGGCAGAAAATCGGGAAGAGTTAATCGCCACGGTTAAAAGCCTGCTCGAAGATTCGGATTTGGTCATCGCACAACAATTTCTGCCGACAATTTTTGACTGGCGTATCGGTATCTGCGATCGAAGACCATTATATGCCTGTCGTTACCATATGGCTGACGAACACTGGCAGATAATTAAACGTGATGAATCAGGTAATTCTACCGGTGAAGGCATTGCCGACACGATGGCCATTGGTGAAGCTCCAGATGAAGTAGTGAATATTGCACTTAAAGCAGCAAACCTGATAGGCGATAGTCTTTACGGTGTTGATTTAAAACAGGTCGGTCAAAAATTCTATTTGATAGAGATTAATGATAATCCAAACATCGATACCGGTTGTGAAGACCTGGTTCTGAAAGATGCTCTCTATCGGGAAATAATGGGTGTGTTTATGAAACGCATCGAAGCTCGCAAACTCGGTTTATATGGACGTTAAAATGCATGAACCACTCTCAATCTTTGCCGCCTATGGCATAGAGCTCGAATACATGATTGTTGATCGCGAACATATGAATGTGCTGCCGATCACCGATAAAGTACTACATCATGTTGCCGGTGAATATCTTAACGAAATAGAACAAGGCGAAATAGCCTGGTCGAATGAACTTGTATTACATGTTATTGAAACAAAAACCAATGGTCCGGCGCAGTCTTTACTAGAAACTCCCGATCAATTTTTAAAAAACATAAGGCATATTCAATCTATTCTCGATGAAATGGATGCACGCCTGATGCCAACGGCAATGCATCCGTGGATGAATCCCTTTAAAGAAACACAACTATGGCCGCATGACTCTAAAGAGATCTATGATACCTATAATGGCATCTTTAACTGTCAGGGACATGGCTGGTCAAATTTACAGAGTATGCATATCAATTTGCCGTTTGCGAACGATCAGGAATTTGCCTTGTTACATAGTGCAATACGCACCATACTACCCATCTTGCCGGCAATGGCAGCAAGCTCACCAATTGTTGAAGGCTCGGCTACCGGGATCATGGATACACGGCTTGAAGCCTATCGTCAAAATTCAAAAATTATTCCATCGATTACCGGGCTGGTTATACCCGAAGCAGTCACCAGTAAAAAAGAATATCAACGCTTGATCCTGACTCCCATGTATAACGCTATTGCACCTTTCGATAAAGACAAGATATTGCAGGATGAATGGTTGAATTCACGTGGCGCGATAGCTCGCTTTGATCGAAATGCGATAGAAATACGGGTATTGGACACGCAGGAAACACCCGCTGTTGATCTGGCCATTGCCAGTTTTACTATTCAGGTATTGAAGAAACTGACTGAGAAAAGCTGGTCTGATGTCGTACAACAAAACACACTGGAGACAAGTGCGTTATCACAAATATTAGATAAGGTGATCGTAGATGCTGATCAGGCTGTGATAGATGATCGTGACTACCTGCAGTTGTTCTCGTTCCCGGACAAGAAATGCATTGCACAGGAGTTATGGCAACACTGTCGCGAGTCAGTCGATCTGGATACAGGCGAATACGCTGCTACAACAGCTCCGATTATTGATTTCATTTTAAAAGAAGGCCCATTGGCCAGACGTATACTAAACGCAACTGGCAACAGTGTTAAAAAATCCAGACTATATGAAACTTATCGTGTGCTGTGTGACACACTGGTTGAGGGAGAATCTTTTGTTGGCATCGATTAATGAATCTGATTGTTAGCTGTGAACATGGCGGGAACAAAATTCCCAAATGCTATCTGCAGCTGTTTAAAAACAAACTAACGCTATTAAACAGTCATCGTGGCTGGGATCAAGGGGCATTAGTTCTGGCAAAAAAAATAGCGCACGACTTATCAGCACCGTTATATTATTCAACCACTTCTCGCTTATTGATTGATCTTAATCGATCACTACACCATCCCGGACTGTTTTCAGAATTTAGCAAAACGGTCGATGACACTACCAGACAAAAAATAATTAATACTATTTATATCCCATATCGAACCAGGATAGCGGAACATGTAAAAAAATTTAAATCAACAACAAAACCAGTGATGCATCTGTCCATTCATTCCTTTACAAACAAACTGGATGGAGTTGAGCGTACAGCTGATATTGGCTTGCTTTATGATCCGGCCAGGCTAAACGAAAAAAACTTTTGTAAAAAATTACAAGTGGCTCTCGAACAGACTTTTCCTCAGCTCATTGTCAGATGTAATTATCCCTACCGAGGCAATGCTGATGGGTTGACGACATCACTTCGTCGAAGATTTAATGAAAAAGACTATTCAGGCATTGAGATTGAGATCAATCAAAAACATATTATCGATAATAACCAGACCTGGTTGATGATAAAAAAGAAGCTTGGTAATTTAATATTAGATAACGTC
>JBFIIJ010000355.1:0-2916 GCA_041601315.1 Gammaproteobacteria bacterium | reverse complement strand
TTGAGGCACTTCCACCTAATTCGATTGAAGCAACAACGTTATCCACTATTTCGCTACGTGAGGCGGCAAGCAACACATCGACTCTATCTCCACCTTCTTCAGAATCACTCATTACTTCAAAGTCCATCGCGACTTCTTCTAATGGGAAGGGAATATATTGATCTGCTTCAATTTGAATCTGACTTTCCATTTCATCATCTGATAAACCTGACGGCATACTGATTACTTTTGTAATGACGGAAGAACCTGCAACACATACAGCAGCGTTTTTGGTACGTGTTCCGGCTTTCTTCACAGCACGGGCAACGGCCTCGCCGACTGCTTCAATATCGTTTATAGTCTTATCTGAGACTGAATTAGGTGGAAGTGCCTCAACCGCATAACTTTCCACACGATATTTACTACCGCTACGGCTAAGTTCTAACAACTTTATTGCAGTTGCACTGATATCGACACCTAATATTGGGGCGGACTTTTTCTTAAACGAAAACACTATTTTTTCCTTTTGAAGTCATTAGTTATGCGCCATATGTATAAAGAACATTAACTTACTTTGGCTACTATAGCCAAGTGAAAATTAAAAAACAATCAGTTTTTAGTGTTTATTAACGTAATGCCTTAAGTTTTACAATTTTGTTAAAAAATAGAACATATAGAGTAATTGGGATACTATCTACACAACATGTTGCGCTTTTTCTTTAATTTTCTCCTTTCAATCATGGTTTTGGGCATTATTACTATCGTAATTGTGTCCTGGTATGTTGTGCCTGACCTGCCCGATATAGACACATTGAAAGATGTCAAAATGCAAGTTCCTTTACGCGTTTATACTTCAGATTTATCGCTTATTGCGGAGTTTGGAGAGAAGCGCCGCACACCAATTGAAATAGAAAACGTTCAAGCAAAATTAATTGAAGCATTTTTATCTGCAGAAGATGATCGTTTTTATGTACATCCCGGTGTTGATTGGCAAGGTATCGCCAGAGCTGCCTACTCTTTAGTTAAAACGGGTTCGAAGAAACAAGGCGGTAGTACTATAACAATGCAGGTCGCCAGAAATTTCTTTTTAAGCAGAGAAAAAACTTATCTAAGAAAATTAAATGAAATTTTTCTTTCTTTCAAAATTGAAAGAGAGTTAAGTAAAGACGAAATTCTGGAACTCTATCTTAATAAAATATATCTGGGGCAAAGAGCATATGGCGTTGCTGCTGCTGCACAGGTTTACTATGGAACGGACATCAATTCCTTGAATCTGGCACAGATAGCAATGATTGCCGGTTTACCGAAAGCACCTTCAACAACAAATCCTATCACTAATCCTGAACGCGCATTAATACGTAGAAACTATGTATTACAACGAATGTTAACGCTCTCATATATAAGCGAAGACGAATACAATGAAGCATCAAAAATGCCCATCAGTGCATCCTTACACACAACTCCGGTTGATATTGAAGCACCATATATAGCTGAAATGGTCAGAAGTGAATTGATTGAAAAACAAGGTGATGCGATCTATAACAATGGTTTAATAGTAACGACGACTATCCTTGATAAAAATCAAAATGCGGCGAATCGAGCATTAAGGAATGCATTACTGGATTACGACAAACGACATGGTTACCGTGGAGCTGAACATCATGTTGATGATATTGAATCTAAAAACGAAGAAGAGATTGCCGCATTACTAGAAAGTTTTCCAACATTGGGAAACCTTTATCCAGCATTAGTAACGCTTGTTAATGAAAAATCTATCAGTGTTATTGTTTCCGGTATAGGCGAAATTGAAATTAACTGGGAAGGCCTTGAATGGGCAAGCAAATACATTAGTGAAAATCGAAAAAGTGGTAAGCCAAAAGTAGCAGAAGACATCGTTCAAGCTGGCGATATTATTCGTTTAATTGAAACAGAAACCGGGGATTGGGCACTATCCCAAATACCAGAAGTTGAAGGTGGTTTAATTTCACTCTCTCCTAATGATGGCGCAATACTAGCTTTAGTCGGTGGATTTGATTTTTATAAAAATAAATTTAACCGAATAACACAAGCAAGAAGACAACCAGGCTCTGGTTTTAAGCCACTAATCTATTCTGCAGCAATTGAAGCGGGAAAAACTGCTGCAACCTTAATTAACGATGCACCTATAGTTTTTGATGATCCCGGTGTCGAAGATGAATGGCGTCCGGAAAACTATAGTCATAAAAGTTATGGACCAACTCGATTACGTGAGGCATTAACCCATTCGCGTAACCTGGTATCAATCAGATTACTGCATGCTATTGGTGTTCCTTTTGCACTTGAACATATCAAGAAGTTTGGGTTTGATATCGATCAACTCCCTCATAATCTTTCTTTATCACTTGGAAGTGCCGAGATTACACCTTGGCAACTGGCGAGAGCTTATAGTGTTTTTGCTAATGGTGGCTTCTTGATAAACCCTTACTTCATAGATGAAATTAAAACCTATGGTGACGAAGTTACCTTTAAAGCAGAGCCATTAGTCGTATGCCATAAATGTGTCGATATCGAACAAGACATCGACATTAACGAAACTGAAATGAAGGAAGAAGATCAAATAACAAGTATTACTGAAACATCAGAACCGAGCATTGAAGAAGAAATCGAAACCGACACTAATACCAAACCTATATATGCACCTCGTGCTATTAGTGCTCAAAATGCATGGATTATGAATTCAATGACACAAGATGTCATAAAGCACGGTACTGGTCGACGTGCTTTACAATTAAACCGCACTGATCTTTCAGGAAAAACGGGAACAACAAACGATCAACACGACGCGTGGTTTTCCGGTTTTAATGCTAATGTCGTTACAGTTAGTTGGGTTGGTTTCGATAAATTTAAACCTCTAGGTAGTATCGAAACAGGTGGTCGAGCTGCGCTACCAATGTGGAT
>JBFIIJ010000354.1:0-2918 GCA_041601315.1 Gammaproteobacteria bacterium | reverse complement strand
GCAAATTATTCTTGGTCTGGAAAATATTTAATGGAGATGTATTCAAAATTACCATTCAATATGTTGTTACGTTTTCCAAAAAAAACAATGAATGTACAATATGCCAGGAAAAATGATGTTTCATGTAGAATTAGTACGGCTTATGAAAGGGATACTGTTGCATGGTTTAGAACCAAAGCAAAGTGTGAATTAGAAGAATGGGTAGCAACCAGCAGACTTTCATATAAGGAGTATTGCAAAGAATTAACTGATAGCAAAATAGTTGTGTCACCATTTGGTTGGGGTGAAATAAACTATAAAGATTATGAGACATTCCTTTCTGGAGCATTATTAGTAAAGCCAGATATGTCACATTTAGATACTTGGCCGATGCTTTATAAAAATAATGAAACTTACGTGTCATACAAATGGGATCAGTCGGACCTAAAAAAAACAATTAGAAATATATTGAATGATTATGAGGCGCATAAAATCATTGCAGAAAATGGTCATGAAAATTATTTGACTTACCTGGAGCCGGAAAAGTTCAGGAATGTATTTTGCGAGAGATTTGAAAGTTTAATAAACAAATAAATAATTGCCCCATACAAATTTATTGTCATACTTGCCTGGCCGCATTAATCTCTAACTAGTAATGTTATTTACAAGCTTTATTTTTCTGGCATTCATCGTATTGTTTTTGCCAATATATTTTTACACAAAGGGGAGGTGTCGACTAAAAGTCTGTTTGTTTGCTAGCTATCTTTTTTATGGGTGGTGGGATTATCGGTTTTTATCATTAATCATTTTGTCGACCACTGTAGACTATGTTGTTGCAAAATATATTGAGACTAATAAAGAGATAATAGTTCGGAGAAGGTTGTTAGCAATAAGTGTTATAACAAATTTATCAATTCTTGGTATTTTTAAATACCTTGATTTCTTTATTGAATCATTTGTAAATATTAGCAATGTATTTAATGTTGATTTAAATCCTCCAGTGTTAAATATTATTTTGCCTGTCGGCATATCTTTTTATACCTTTCAAACAATGAGTTATACGATTGACGTTTATAATAAAAAATGTCAAGTAGAGCATAATTATTTAAGATTTGCGGCTTATGTGGCTCTATTTCCACAATTGGTTGCTGGTCCAATCGTAAGAGCTAAGCTTCTCCTACCGCAAATAAAGATAGATCGAAAATTTGACTGGCAAAACTTTTGTAAAGGAATGGAACTCATTATCTGGGGTTATTTTTTAAAGTTATGTGTTGCTGATAGGCTGGGTTATCTCGTAGAACCTACATACTCTAATCCAGATTCTTTTGGAGGTGCTGTTCATATTATTTCAACAATTGCATTCTCATTTCAGATTTATGGTGATTTTTGTGGTTACTCACTTATAGCAATTGGTTTAGGAAGAATTATGGGATTTGATTTTGGTATCAATTTTAATAAGCCCTATTATTCAAGAAGTTTTAGTGAATTTTGGAATAGATGGCATATTTCATTGTCCAGCTGGTTAAGGGATTATTTGTATATACCGTTGGGAGGAAACCGATTAGGTTCAATCATTACATTTAGAAATCTTCTAGTGGTTATGTTTCTAGGTGGATTATGGCATGGTGCTGCCTGGACATTTGTCATATGGGGACTATTACATGGATTTTATTTGGTTGTGCAACACTTTTTATCCCTATTAAATTTGGAAAAAAACATTAAGCAGAGTTTTTTTATTAATTTGATATCAATTTTGAAGGTATTGTCAGTGTTTTTCTTTGTTAATGTGGCATGGATATTTTTTAGATCAAACAGTATAGAAGATGCAATATTGATATTTAATAAAATAATTACATCTGAACATTACTTTTATGGAATCAGTTTTGATCTTTTTTCATTAGTCATTGGTTATTCTATGATTGCAATTGTAGTTTTTATTGAGTTATTTAGTATGTTGCCAAGTATAAAAAAAATATACGAAACAAATTGTATTGTAAGAGCAGGCTCAATGTTGGTTCTGCTCTGGCTGATCTTATTGCTTGGTGTTTTTGAAGGAACAACGTTTATTTACTTTCAATTTTAGATGTTGCCGTGTTTAAAAAATATATAAATGACAGAAGGAACTATTTGATAGTTTCAATAATTTTATTTCTAACTATATTTTTTATAGGCGATAGAGTTTTAGCAAAGACCGGAGCATGGTTATACGGATATAGTACTATGCCGGATGCAAAATTATATTCAGGTAGGGGAAAGGCAGATATATTGATACTTGGTAATTCACGTGCATATCATCATCTAGATGAAAAACTATGGAGCGAAGAACTTGGTCTTGAAGTAAAGGTATATGCTATAGAAGCAGCATCAATGGAATATAATGAAGCACTTTTGCTTGACTATATTGAATTATATGGTGTTCCAGATGCTGTAATTATTGAGCCAACATGTTTGACTTGGGATAACGGACAAGTCGTAAATATGAGAGGCTTAACCATGTATTCAAGCAACCTGAAAAAGCTGCTTAAGAAAGATTACTATAGTCAATATATTGCAGGCGAGTTATTTAATTTATACAAATTTAACTCTACTGGATACTTAAATGGCTTACACAAAATATTTGTCGAGTATGAGCAACCTATATTTACTTCAACTATTACTGAGACTGAAATTGATGTAGTAAAAAATAGTAAATATCAGCCTTATTTTTTTAATAAAGGAGAAAGTTTAGATTCTTTATCGCGGGTTAAAGCGTTATCAGTGGAAAAAGGGTTTGTTTTGAATATTTTAATTACTCCATTTTTACAAGAATTTATTGTTTTACATGATGAATTTAATACTTGGGCTAATTCAATTAGAACTACAATAAATAATGATAAAATTATTTACAATTACATTAATTTAATAAAATTAACTGATTATTTTAAAGATGATACGCACCT
>JBFIIJ010000353.1:0-2921 GCA_041601315.1 Gammaproteobacteria bacterium | reverse complement strand
TTTTAGATGCTGCGCACGTTGTCTTAATCGAGCAATGTCTTCTAAAATAATCAATATTTGATAATTTGAAACGAGAGATAGTTTTATAAATGAAACCTGTAATTCAGTTTCATCTTCTTCCAATTTAATGATCACATTCTGTGAACCAGTAGAGCTAAGCCAATCTGAAATCGGGCTTTTTAAATAATTATTAATAAAATTAAATATTTTGTGCGTATCTTCTCCCTGTTGTCCTAATAATCGCTTGGAAGACTCATTCATAAGCAGGATATTCATATTACTGTCCAAAACAAGAATGCCTGATTGCATACGCTGGACAATGTGTTCATTCAATTTTGCCAATTCATTTATTTCAATCGCTTGTTGCTGCGCTAATGCTTCTGTTTCACGCACTCGTGCAGCTAATAAATTGCCTATGATAGCTGTAACAAAAAACGTAATTCCCAAAATACCGGCATGTGTGTAATTAACTGTCTCGAAATAGCGGAAAAACTGAATGTATAACTCATGGCCCAGAACTGAAAATGATGCAATTGCTGCAAATAGTATCGCTATCTTCCCTTCACGTAAGATACTGCCACCTGCGACAGCAATAATAATTAGCATTCCAAAACCACTACTAAGTCCATTACTTGAGTACATTAATAGACTCAACATGATGATATCTATCAGAGTATGGATTGCTATTTGAAGATTAAATCGGGGAAATTGCTTATAAATAAACCAGGAAAAAATTAACGCAGAAGATAAATAAAAGTGACTTGTTATCGAAAAAAAATGATCATCCAGACTTCCCAATGGTTCGGGTAATTGACCGATATATACCAAAACCAGAAATAAACCGGAAAGTAAGATGCGATAATAATTAAAGTACTGTAGTGCTCGCCAATCCATAGACTTGGTTTTTTTTAGAATAACTGTATTGGCTTTATCCATGATCTTTAGTGTTCAAATGATTACCTAAAAATATAAGTCTTGGCATATTTATTGTGTGTAAATTATACAAAGTAATGACTAAAATGAGCAAAAACACGGATTTATCTATAAAAAAACAGCTGTCTTTACTATATTTAAAGAAAAACCAAACAAATCCGATACAACCCTTAACCTATCGCTATAAGGATATAACATGAACTTACACGAATATCAGGCTAAAAAGCTATTCGAAGACTACGGTATCCCTGTTCCTCCAGGCAAACCGGCGTACACTATTAAAGAAGCGTTACGCCACGCAGCCGATCTTGGCGGAGATGGTTGGGTTGTTAAAGCACAAGTCCATGCTGGAGGCAGAGGTAAAGCTGGCGGTGTAAAACTGGTAAAAAATACTGATGAACTCGAAGCTGCTGTACGTTCATTACTCGGTTCCCAACTTATAACAAAACAATCCGCACCAACAGGCCAACCCGTCAACTGCGTATTAATCTCATCCTTATCAAGTATAGCTTCAGAGTTATATCTGGGTATTGTTGTTGACCGCGCCAGCCGCCGAATTGCCATCATGGCTTCAACCGAAGGCGGAATGGATATTGAAGAAGTTGCGGCCACACAACCTGAAAAAATTATTAGTGTCATTGTTGACCCTGTTCTTGGCTTACAAGACCATCAAAGTCGAAGAATAGGATTTGCACTTGGGTTTAACGATAAACAACGAAAACAATTAATCACCATTTTAAAAAGTTTATACAAACTCTACATCGATAAAGATCTCAGCCTTGTTGAAATTAACCCACTGACTATAAGTGAAGATGGCGACCTTGAAGCATTAGATGCCAAAATATCAATTGATGATAATGCCTTGTTCAGACAATCTCATCTAGAAGAATGGCGTGATCCAAGTCAGGAAGACGAAAAAGAAAGTATCGCAAAACGCTTTGATCTTAATTACGTCACGCTAGATGGAAACATCGCTTGTATGGTTAATGGTGCCGGCTTAGCAATGGCAACTATGGACATTATTAAACTACATGGTGGTGAACCGGCAAACTTTCTAGATGTCGGCGGCGGCGCAACGGCAGAAAAAGTGGCAGAAGCGTTTAAATTAATTGTCTCTGATAAAAATGTAAAAGCAATACTCGTTAATATTTTTGGGGGCATTGTCCGTTGCGACCTGATAGCGGAAGGCATAATCAAAGCGGTAAAAGAAGTTGGTGTTGATGTCCCTGTTGTTGTCAGACTGGAAGGAACAAAAGTAGATGAAGGAAAAACGGCATTAGCTGAAAGTGGACTTACCATTATTACTGCCGATGATTTGACTGACGCTGCTAACAAAGCAGTTGCAGCCGCAGGAGGCAAGCAATAATGGCTATTTTAGTTAATAAAGATACGAAAGTAATTGTACAAGGCTTTACTGGTCGTCAGGGTACTTTTCATGCTGAACAAGCCATTGAATATGGAACACAAATCGTTGGTGGTGTCACACCTGGCAGAGGCGGCGAAAAACATCTTGATAGACCTGTATTTGATACGGTTAGAGATGCTGTTGAAAAAGCCGGCGCTAATGCAAGCATGATTATGGTTCCCGCAGCTTATGCAGCTGAAGCAATCACCGAAGCAGCAGATGCAGGCATCAGCATTATTGTCTGCATTACAGAAGGTATTCCTGTTTTAGATATGGTTAAGGTAAGAGCTTATCTCGAACAATTTCCTGATACTCGTTTAATAGGACCAAACTGCCCAGGTCTTATAACACCGGAACAATGTAAAATAGGTATTATGCCAGGCAGCATTCACAAAGCAGGCGGTATTGGTATTGTCTCTCGATCTGGCACACTAACTTACGAAGCAGTTCATCAAACGACACAAAATGGTTTAGGACAAAGCACTTGCGTCGGCATTGGTGGCGATCCAATTCATGGAATGAATTTTATTGATTGTCTCGGCCTGTTTGAAGAAGATCCACAAACCAAAGGTATTATCATGGT
>JBFIIJ010000352.1:0-2958 GCA_041601315.1 Gammaproteobacteria bacterium | reverse complement strand
CCGAGTGAGGAGTAATAGCGTTTTACTTCTTTTTGTTTTCTCTCGTAAAAAAGCTCAATTTTTCTATCAGGATTTATTAGTACTGTGCCGCTGATACCATCGATGATAGCGAGATCATTATTTTTTATAAAACGTTGCGCATTATGTAAACCAATAATTGCAGGAATACCCAGGCTTCTGGCAAGAATAGCAGTATGCGATGTTGGCCCACCGAACTCTGTCGCAAATGCGGCGATACCATAATGTTGCATTAGCACGGTATCTGCTGGCGTGAGATCGTCTGCGATAATGACTTTTTTCTTTAAATGATTATCAGGGACTTCATGTAACAAGGGTTTTTGTTTTAATAGAACACGCAGAATTCTATTTACAACATGATCAACATCATCTCGACGCGTTCTTAAATAGGCGTCCGCCATTTCATCAAAGACATTAACTAGTGCATCACGTTGTAACTTGAGTGCCCACTCGGCATTGCACAGACGCTCTTTAATAATTCGTTTTGGTTCTTCTGTTAATGCATTGTCTTCCAGCATTAACAGGTGAGTATCAATGAATGCAGAAATATCTACGGATGTAGATGTTGGAATATGATCGCGTATAACGCGTAGCTGTTGACGTGCGTTAGCTATCGCATCATTAAAGCGTAATATCTCATTATCGAGTTGAGTGCTGCGTATACCATATTCACGAACATCAAGTTGGTCGTGTTGAATAATATGGACTTGCCCGATAGCAATGCCACGAGAAACACTAACGCCTTGAAGCGAAATCGTCATTCGTCTTCACCAAACTTGTTGTTAATTAATTCTTCCAGCGCTGCCATTGCTGCATCTTCATCCGGGCCGATTGTTTTGATTTCGATGTTTGAGCCTTTTCCTGCTGCCAACATCATGATACCCATAATACTTTTCCCGCTGACCTCCTTGTGCCCGGAATGAACGCTTATTTCAGCCTGATAGTTTGAAGCAACTTTTACAAACTTGGCTGCTGCACGTGCATGCAAACCTAATTTATTAATTATAGTTATGGTTTTATGGTTCATAATTATCTTTCACAATGGGAAATAGTGATGCCATCAATCCCTCCGCTGTATGCCTTTGTTGTTAAGTCAGCAAGATTTAAATCCGGGTAATTAAAAATGCGAATCAACATGGAGAGATTTACTCCAGTAACAATATTGATGTTTGCATGTTTATCCAGTCGATGAGCAATATTACTCGGTGTTGAACCGAGCAGATCAGTTAATACGAGAATACCATCTCCTTCATTTACTTCATCAAGTAATACGCGTGCTGTTTTAAGTAATTCATCAGGATCACTTTCTCTACTTGCAGCAAGAAGCTTTACATTTAAAGGATTATTTTCAATCATATTATGCGCGGTATCTAACAAGGCATGGCCTATGCCATCATGTGAAATGATTAATACACCTACACTCATGTTATAAATCCCGATGTCTAATAATTACCTGCTTATCTTTATTAAATTTATTTGCGAGCTGTTCTACTATAAATACTGAACGATGGTGCCCGCCGGTACAACCAAAGGCAATACTTAAATAGCTTCGGTTGTCTGCTTCAAATTGTGGTATCCATCGTGCCAGAAAATGCTCAAGGTCAATTAGCATTTGATCAACGCTATCTTGTTTTGATAAAAATTCAATTATAGGCTGATCCTTTCCAGAAAATTTACGCAAGTCTTTATTCCAGTAAGGATTTGGAAGACATCGTAAATCGAAGACAAAGTCCGCATCTTTAGGGATTCCATTTTTGTAGCCAAAAGACATGAACTGCAAGGACAGGCTGGTTTTTTTTCGTTGGTCTATTCGCTGGCGAACGATGTTGCGTAATTCATGTAACTGCATATGACTGGTATCGATACGTAAATCAGCCGCTTCAGCAAGCACATCAATAATGCCACGTTCTTGTTTGATAGCATCAGTTAATGAAACTGAATCTGAGGATAAAGGGTGTTTCCTGCGAGTTTCACTAAAACGTTTTGTTAGAACATCGTCGTTAGCTTCAATAAAAATTAATTCTGCGGGTATGTCCATCTTTTTTAAAGACACTATTGTTTCGGGTAGAAATGAAAAGTCATCAAGACTATTTCGTGCATCAATACCTATCGCAATATGTTTAGCTAGGTTGCTATCTTTATCAGAGAATTGCTCAATTAGCGTGTTTAGCAGACTGACAGGTAAATTATCAATAGCGTAGTAAGATAAATCTTCCAGCGTATTTAGAACAACAGTTTTGCCTGCGCCGGATAAGCCGCTAACAATAATAAGCCGTCGACCTTGTTCATTCATTTATTTTTCGCCTGATTCCATCAGTCTTTTTTGTCTTCTTTCAAATACTTCTGATGCATTATAACCGCTATCACGTAAAATGTGATTGCGTGCAGCACATTCCAACATAACAGCAAGGTTACGACCAGGAGCTACCGGCAATGTAATCTGAGGGACGTCTATATCTAAAATGTTGCGAGTGTTATAGCTGCCTTCAAGCCGATCAAGCGAGAGAAGGTCATCTGCATCCAGGGGTTGTAATTGTACGATCAGTTTAAGATATTTATTTTTTTTGATGGCGCTGTCGCCAAATAATTCGCGTACATTGATAATGCCTAGCCCTCTGACTTCAAGAAAATCCTGTAACGTTTTTGGGCACGTTCCGTTGATAATGTCTGGTGCGAATTTTGAAAAGAGTGGCGCATCATCAGCAATTAAACGATGGCCACGTGAAATTAATTCAAGCGCAAGTTCACTTTTGCCTATCCCGCTTGGTCCGGTTATTAAAACGCCAATAGCCATAACTTCCATATAAACGCCATGCAGTGTAAGCATGTCTGCGAAAAGATTAGTTAAGAAATAATGCAGTACGTTCGCCAGTTTATTACCGTTTTTGGGTGATGAAAATAAAGGGATATTATATTCACTGCTTTTACGTTTTAGTAATG
>JBFIIJ010000351.1:0-2965 GCA_041601315.1 Gammaproteobacteria bacterium | reverse complement strand
TCCCTTGGCATTCATTTTGCATTTGAAATATTAAGCAAACTATTGAACATCAAATATGACTAATTCAACTGGGCCTATGGCAGATATTACAGACATTAGCGATTCACCAGGCGTACAAAATTCGCGTCTGATGGTTTCCTATCCTGAAAACATGACTGATGTAACCAATATGTCGATTCACGTTATGGGGGTATTGCAAAGTACGCTTGAACTGGAAAAACTGATTGAGTTATTTGACGATGAAATGGCTGCTGTCGTTCCTCATGACCATCTAAGCTATGAAAATCAGGATGAAAATATCAAATTTGATATTGGTAAGCCTGGTAGACATCGTTCTATATACAGTTTGGTTTTATTTGGCAAAAAAATGGGCGAGTTAGTTATTTCTCGTAATAGTAAATTTGTTGATGTCGAAATTAATAAAATGGAAAGCTTAATATCCGCATTAATCTATCCATTAAGAAATGCATTGCTCTACAAACAAGCTGTTGAAAAAGCTTATAGCGACCCATTAACAGGTTTAAACAATCGTGCTGCTTTCGATAAGTCAATTGAACAGGAAATTGATTTAGCAAATCGACATGGTCATACACTTTCATTAATGATGTTAGATTTAGATCGGTTCAAACAAATTAACGATAACTACGGTCATATTGTTGGAGACGCGGTATTAAAAAGTTTTGCTGATTGTATGATGGAATGCATGCGTAGTAGTGATATCGTCTTTCGCTATGGTGGAGAAGAATTTGTAATCTTGCTGCGAAATACAGGCATTGATGGCGCCAAGTTATTAGCTGAACGCATGAGAAAAAATGTTGAAGAGATGAAATTTGATTACAACAAGATAAAACTCAATGTATCTGTCTCAATTGGTGTAACTGAATTGCATGAAGGCGATGACAGACTAAAATTAGTTGAGCGAGCGGACTCCCTACTTTATAAAGCAAAGGAAAACGGACGTAATCGAGTTGAAGTGGAATAGTAAATGTTTATAGTTTAATTATTCGTTTAATAAATCTAAAAAATCATTTTCGTTTAAAACTTTCACTCCTAATTGCATAGCTTTCTCGTACTTACTGCCTGGCGAAACTCCATAAACTACATAGTTTGTTTTTTTTGAAACGCTACTGCTGACTTTTGCGCCTCGCGACATTAATTTTTGTTTAGCTTCGTCACGCCCCATACTGGATAGCGTGCCAGTGATAACAAATGTCATCCCTTCTAATGTTGAAGTTAGATTTGTTTCAACTGTTTCCCAATGAATGTATTTCTTAAGCTCTTTAATAACTTCTTTGTTGTGTGCTTGTTGAAAGAAACTATGAATGTTATGTGCTACCACAGGCCCTATATCTGATATTTTTTCGAGTTCTTCTGTCGATGCGTTTTCTATAGGTTCGAATTCTTTGAAGTATTGAGCTAGGGAACGTGCTGTCGCTTCACCTACTTCTCGAATACCTAATGCATATATAAAACGTTCTAATGTCGTTTCTTTACTTTTTTCTATCGCTTCAATTAAATTATCAGCTGATTTATCACCCATTCGTTCTAAACCAGCAAGTTGTTCATGAGACAAGGTATATAGTTCATTTACTGTATTCACTAATCCTGCTTCAGTTAATTGCACAACTATTTTTTCACCTAAGCCATCAATATTCATTGCTTTGCGCGAAACAAAATGAATTATCGCTTGTATGTTTTGTGCAGAACAGGAAATGCCTCCCATGCAACGGTAAACGGCTTCACCTTCTTGCCTTTCTACTGCAGAACCACAAACAGGGCAAACCTCGGGCATGGAAAACTCCCTAATATCATTTTTCCTGGTATCACCACGCTTTTCTTTTATAACACTGACGACTTCTGGAATAACATCTCCGGCACGTCGTATGTAAACCCAATCTCCTATTCTTACATCTTTACGTTTAATCTCATCAAGGTTATGTAAAGTGGCATTAGTAATTGTTACACCACCAACAAAGACAGGCTCAAGCCTGGCTACAGGCGTTATTGCACCGGTACGACCAACTTGAACTTCAATGTCCGTTATTCTTGTCATCTCTTCAACAGGTGGAAATTTATAAGCAATTGCCCATCGTGGTGACCGAGAAACAAAACCTAATGCTTGTTGTTGCAATAAATCATTAACTTTAAAAACAACACCATCAATTTCGTACGCTAATCCAGCACGCCTATCTCCTATTTTCTTGTAATACTCCAGACATGCTTGAAGGCTTTTCATTTCTTTTGTTTCAGGCGAAACAGGAATACCCCATAGTTTTAGTTGCTTTAATATCTGTGTATGACTTTTAAGTTCGACTTTGCCTTTATATTCACCAATGCCGTATGCAAAAAAAGACAATGTTCTTTGCGCTGTTATTTTTGGATCGAGTTGTCGTAAAGAACCCGCTGCAGCATTTCGAGGGTTTACAAACAACTTTTCACTTTTTTCTCGTTGGTTATTATTAAGTTCTGCGAAGCTTTGATGTGTCATAAAAACTTCACCACGAACTTCCAATAGATCAGGAATATTATTGCCCATTAAACTTAATGGAACCGATGAAATTGTTCTTATGTTGTGTGTTACGTTTTCGCCAGTGTAACCATCGCCACGAGTTGCTGCTGTTTCTAAAATGGCATTTTCATAACGAATGCTAACAGCTAAACCATCCAATTTAGTTTCTGCCGAAAAAATTACAGTTTCCGCTTCCAGTCGATCTTTAATTCTTTTTTCAAAGGCTAGCATTTCATCTTCATTAAATGCATTTGCTAAAGATAACATGGGTACGGTGTGTTTTACTTGCTCGAACTCTGATAATGGTGTTGCGCCAACGCGCTGTGTTGGAGAGTTAGGAACAATTAGTTCAGGAAATTCTGTCTCAATATCAGTTAATTCTTGTAACAATCTATCGTATTCTGAATCAGGGATAGTTGGATCATCTAAAACGTAGTATTGATAGTTATGTTGATT
>JBFIIJ010000350.1:0-2989 GCA_041601315.1 Gammaproteobacteria bacterium | reverse complement strand
TTACCGGTTACTTATTTATTAGAAAAAGATAGACAATTTAAATTGTTGAAACAATACGACTACGAATCATTTCGTGCTCGGTTATAAAATATTCTAAATTTCACTGTCTGTATTGTAACAAGTCTTTAAACGCTTATAGCCGCTTGGTTTAAGTAGTACCCGATCAGTTTCTTTTGAAAAGTTCTTCGTTTTCTATCGCTTCAGAAATCCCATAAATTGCCGATAAATATTGAATCGACATTAGCGTGGCAACCAAATTTATGAGCTCCTATATCATTGAGAAAAGGAAAAATAAGGCTTATATAGAGAATCCTATCAGGCGGTATCTCAATATAGCCTTATTTGATCTTGATAGTCGACTTGGCCGAAATGTCAATTTACTGGGAATATTGATAATCATCATTACCGTCATACTATCGATGATTGGTACATTAGATAGTATCGAACCAGTAACGCGCAGCCATATCGAAAAGGCTGAGTTATTAATCACCTTTGCATTTGCGATTGAATATTTGTTACGGGTTATCGCTGCAAGAAGGCCAATGTCATATATGCTGAGTTTTTACGGTTTAATTGATTTGTTTACATGGCTACCTTTATTGTTAGTAGGTAACGCAACGTTGGCTATTCGTTTGTTAAGAATACTGCGTTTGTTAAAACTTATTCGTTATTTAAGAGCGATGCATCTTTTTCTTTCTTCGCTTCGGGATACTGTAGAGATAATGTTGGTTGTCGCATTTACTATTCTTATAGTGATCGCAATTTCCGGTAATATTATTTATGCCCTTGAACCAGAAACTATACCGAATGCATTTGTCGGCAGTTGGTGGAGTCTGGTAACAATGACAACGGTTGGTTATGGTGACATTGTTCCTATTACAACAGGCGGGAAAGTAGTTGCTTCAATATTGATGATAACAGGGATTACTATTTTTGCGATGTTAACGGGCACCATCTCCGTTAAAGTTGCACAGATTGTTAATCGAACACATGCCTGTACAAATTGTATGAATAAATTTTCTGAAGAATATGGTTTTTGTCCTTATTGTGGTACTGAACAAATGTACAAATCTTCTCATCACTGCAATAGATGTAATGCAAAAATGAATACGGATGATATATTTTGCTCAAAATGTGGAATTGAGAATTAGTAATAACGTTTATAAAAACGACTATAAACTCTTTGCATAATAGCCTGCGTATAATCAAGAATAATCGTAAAGTTTGAGTAAGATCCTGTAATATGTCGTGGAAGAATTATGCAGTTTTTAACATGATTTATTTAGGATTTTCTAAAATTGATATTATCTATAAGTAAAGTACTCTTTTTAGCATTCTTTGATATTTGTCGTTTGATAAAAAAGCCGCAAGATATACCTGAATCAAAAAATTTATTAACACTTTGTGTGGTTGTTTATGGTTTTTTGTCGATCTTGTTAGCAAGTTTGTCTCAGCCAGTAGAGCACGCTATTTTGGCTGGTGTTGTAGAAGTTATTCTCATCATGATTTTTACTTTGGCGATATTACAAGCGAGTGGAAAATCATCTCGTTGGACTCAGACGGTTACTGCTTTGGTTGGTACCGGTATTATTATTAGTATTATTGCTTTTCCAGTTTACATTCTAATCGGTGTTGGTGATCTGAATAAAGTTGAAGCGAGTAGCGGACAAAGTATAGGCTTAATGTTACTTGCCGCATTAGCATGTTGGAATATTGCTATTATGGCTCATATCTTAAAACACGCGCTTGAAACTAATTTTGCTATAGCATTATTTTTGGCGATTACTTATATCTGGATTATTTTTAGCTTTACCTCAGCAATCATGCCGATGGAGACGAATTAATGCATATTCATATTTTGGGAATTTGCGGTACATTCATGGGAGGTCTTGCCCAGATTGCTCGAACATTAGGACATGACGTTACTGGTTCAGATCAAAATGTTTATCCTCCGATGAGCGATCAGCTTGAAAATGCGGGTATCGCATTGATGCAGGGCTATAAACCGGAACATCTTGAACCTGCGCCTGATTTAGTAATTGTCGGAAATACTATCTCACGCGGTAATCCTGCACTCGAATATGTGCTGAACAGCCAAATCCCTTTTACATCTGGGCCGGAGTGGTTATATAGAGGTGTTTTGCACAATAAGCATGTGTTGGCCGTATCGGGTACGCATGGCAAAACAACCACCACGACAATATTAAGCTGGATTCTGGAATATGCAGGCTTAAAGCCAGGATTTTTGATCGGTGGTGTGGCAGAAAACTTTGGAATATCAGCACGTTATACTAATTCTGACTATTTTGTTATTGAGGCAGATGAATATGACACGGCATTTTCGGATAAACGTTCGAAATTCGTCCATTACCATCCAAAAACCTTAATTATTAACAATATTGAGTTCGATCATGCTGATATCTTTCACGATATTGCAGACATAAGACGCGAATTTCACCATTTATTGCGTATTTTGCCAGAGCAGGGGAGAGTCATTTACCCAGAATACGATTTGGAAGTAAAAAAGGTTCTTGAAATGGGATGTTGGTCGCAGACAGTCAGTTTCGGCGGAGTAAGTGCTAACTGGTCATTAGTCTCTCCGGACGTAGATTTTCGACACTTTAAAATATCTCATGATGGAAAAGAATCAGGCGCGGTGAGCTGGTCTTTAATCGGTGAACATAATGCAAATAATGCCTTAGCGGCAATTATTGCAGCAGAACACGTCGGAATTCCAGTTGTTAAGGCAAGTGCAGCCTTATCAGAATTTAAATCGGTTAAACGTCGTTTGGAGTGTATTTTTGAATCAAATGGCACCCGTATTTATGATGATTTTGCCCATCACCCAACAGCGATATCTAAAACATTGGAAGCTATGCGCCAACATGCAGGCGATGCACGACTTATTGCGATAATGGAACCGCGTTCTAACACCATGCGGATGGGGATTCATGCCAAGACATTGGCTGCGTCTTTTCAAAAAGCAGAT